>JADKJP010000007.1:900000-1056687 GCA_016720935.1 Bacteroidota bacterium | reverse complement strand
TGCACTCGAATATCCACCAAGAATATAACCGTCATTAGTCTGCTGTAATTCCTGTATCCATTCTTCTCCATTTGCCCATATCGTATTCTGCCATTCATCAATGCCATTCTTATCTACTTTCAACACAAAATAGTCGCGGTAATTACTGTGCTCGGTTTTGTCACCCGATATTGGCGATGACGAAAATCCACCCATGACAAAGCCACTATCTGCAGTTTGTTTATCGAAATCAAACATTCTTCATTATTTCTCCAATTGTATTTTGCCATTCAATATTTCCTAATGAATCGGTTTTACGATCCAGTAATCGGAATTTCCATGACGGTCTTCTGTTTTATCACCTGAAATTCCAGATTTTGACATTCCACCAAGAATATATCCACCATCAAATGTCTCAGGCACATTGTACAAATCTTCAAATTCGATCCGCCAATGGAATTTTGCCATTGTATATTTCTGATGAATCCAATTTCAAAATCCAATAGTCCCAATTGCCATTAGAGCTATCCGTTTTATCTCCTGAAATATCTGAATCAGATCTTCCTCCAAGAATATATCCTCCCTTTGTAGGTTCTATGAAGGCATGATATTCATCACCGCTTCCTCCGATTGTATTTTCCCAAATCACATTACCACTTTCATCCAATCGTATGATCCAGAAATCTAATCCACCCATGCTATTCTCACTTTTTATCTGCTGACTGAGAAGAGTTTGATGTTCCTGAAACGATATAATTCCCATCAGCAGTTTGTTCTATGTTTTGCATGTAGTCGGGACCTGCGCCGCCTAAAGTAGTTTGCCACTGAATGTTGAACAAGGAATCTGTCTTGATGATCCAGTTATCGGTACTTCCATGCTATTTTCTGTTTTTCTCCTGAAATATCAGAATCAGATTCTCCCGCTAAAATATATCCGCCATCACTTGTCTGTCTAACCCTGCGAAGTGCATCTGTACCTGCTCCGCCAAAGGTTTTTTGAGTGGTAATAGTTCCGGAAGAATCGATCTTTACAACCCAGAAATCTGAGGTTCCTCTGCTGTTTTCTGTTTTATCGCCACTGCTGTCGGAAACAGAACCGCCGCCAAGAATGTAGCCTCCATCCCGAGTTTGCTGTAATGAATAAAGAAAGTCACTACCTGAACCGCCAATCGTATTCTGCCATTCAATTGCAGGTGGAATTTGTTGTCCATGGGTTCGTGTAGAAATCAGAAAAAGCAGGAAGAGTATAATTTTTTTCATCAGAGAAAATTATGGTTAGATTAGAGAATATTCAGAGGTGCCATTAATAAGGAAAGGTGACTCAAAGTATCGCTTTTTCAAATACGTAAAACAAGAGTTTGACAGATATCAAAGAATCTACTGTAAATAGGGGTAAAAGTTGTTGTGAACCAAAATTGATCAATAAAAACAACCTGTTGAGCGGCAGGGTTTATGCAATTGTATTATTAGCTGATAGAGGGCCAAGTCCGCCGGTGCACGGGCTTGCGTTAAAGACTTGGCCCAGCGGGACACGACTGTATCAAACGTACAAAGTATCATATCGCAAGTATGGGCTGCATATTTGATCGAAACACACAAGATAGCCGAGAGCTGTATCAAAAAGCACAAGATGACTTAGCCCCGTAAAGAAAATAGGTCGGTAGCAAAACACTCCAGTGGACATTGGTTCCAAAGTGACGCCATGTATATCCGTTTCTCTCCAGTAAATTACAACCTCAAATTTGAAAGCTGAAAAGCACAGATCGGTGGATGAATATCGCACAGTTTAAGGGTAAAGGATTTAAAAAGAAATCCTTCGCAGCAGTCGGGTCCTTCTCAGCGGTGAGCTTTTAAAACAGGTTATTTCCTGCACAGCGGGTGTTCAGTGCAAGGGTGATTGTCAGTCATAATGCTGAATGAAGGTGAATGTGAACAAGGGATATTGACTTTCCAAATGTTTATTGCTTTGGGGTTTTTGAATGGGATTGACGGTTTTCTATGAAGGTCCGGTAAAATCATTATATTGGTCTTAAAATACCAATCCTGATGAAATCCATTTGTTTTTATCTTTTATTTTTATTCGGACTGCTGACTAAATGTTCAGCCACAAATGTTACCATCACTCAGTGTACTTTTTACACCTGTGATATTGTTTGGGATTCTGTTGCCAGGGGAATGGGTATGAATTCGAGTATTCAGCCTGAAACAATTCTGGATAACACAGGCTTTTTTGCAAATACGGATATTCTCATTTGTTCGGGTTTTGATGTTTTGTATAATGCCAACAGGATAAATAACATCAAACAATTTTTAGCCACAGGAAAAAGTGTTTACCTGCAAACTGAATACGATTGTGGCATATTCCAAAGTGATTCCGTTTATCAGGCAATGGTCACGGATATGGGTGGAACCTTCACAAGCGGTGGAATTATTTCCGGTACTCTCGCGCCTATGAATGTACTGGGTTCCATGGGTACTACTCCGAATTTGGTTCCAAACATTTCATATTTCTGGTATGGATGCAAGGGTATTACAGGATGCAATTATGTGGAACCTTTCCTCGAATACTTGGGAGATTATTTCGGATTCATCTTTTGTCCTCCCTTAAACGGATACGGCCGATTGATTACGACATCAGATCAGGACTGGGTCACGCAATATACATCTCTTCCTTTAATGGAAAATATTCTGGCCAATCTTGCATTGCCACCCTCAAATTGTGCCATTTCAACAACTCCTCTCAATCTGGGTAATGATACCATGCTTTGCAACGGACAATACATTCAGCTGGGGGGCAACATCAGTGCTTCCTCTTATTTGTGGTCCGACGGTCAAACTTCAAACGCGATACTCGTGAGTAGTCCGGGGACATATTGGCTTCAAATCAGCAATGGTTCATGCACACAGAGCGACACGATTCAGATTGGTTTTAGCAACTGTAACCAGGGGACTTCTTTCAGCACATCGGAACAGGTCTTGTGCGCGGAGAATTGTACTGATTTTACTGATCTTTCTACCAATAACCCTACAGGATGGTCCTGGTCATTTCCGGGTGGTAGTCCGGCTTCGTCTACTGCTCAAAATCCTGCTCATATCTGCTACAGTATACCCGAGTATATCCGGTTACGCTGATCACCAGCGGTACTAACGGCAATGATACACTAACAATTGATTCACTGATTACGATTTATGCTGTCCCGCCACAACCGATCCTTACTGTTCTTGGAGATACGCTCATTGCTACCGGTGGGAGCACTTATCAATGGTTTATGGATGGACATATAATTCCGGGAGCTACAGATTCGTTTTATATTGCTACTCAGGTTGCGTCTTATTCGGTGGAAATTTCAAATGCATCGGGCTGCATCAACAGTTCAACGCATGTGATTACAGCTGTTTTGGAAAACAATGCTGAAACCAACATAACCCTTTATCCGAATCCTGCCAACGGGGAATTGTACATATCTGATTTGCCGGTAGTGGCGGGGATGAAAATGGAGTTGGGATTGTATAATGCGATCGGACAAGCGATTTTATTACAACATTCAGATTCGTTCTCATTGATACTGGATACGCATTCTTTGGCGGATGGCGTTTATTTCGTGCACATCGTTCTCGGTGAAAAATCTGTCGTGAAGCGGGTTGTGATTTTGCACCCATAACATACCAACGTATTTCGCAATTACAAAATGTGTTAAGGAAATCACAGGAATATTTTTTTTTCGATAATCCTTTTGTGCAGTTTTAATTCGTGCTTAATAATTCAAATCAGGGTTTGTCTGCAGTATGGAATATTTTGGAAGCTACTGATATGGAAGCAATAAATAAGGAATGAGCAATGCGAATCTTGTTAACCGTCTGCCGGGTTTATTCGCTCTCCAATATGGCTTTTAGCAATATTTGAAATTGGACAATTTTGAGTAAGAGTTTACCTTTATACTTTTCGATATTTATTTACTTTTCTAGTCTTTCAGGTTGGAATTTTGGAGACTTGTGGTGAAGTGTGGATTAGAGATTGAAAAAGAACGGGTGTGTTTAATGTAATTGCCGGTTGTAAATGACAATCAACAGAGAAAAGATCGTTTTTATTGAAATATTCCGGACAGAGATGTACGACAAGCGTACCTTGAAATAAGGAAGAGCATTCAGCCAGTGCACTGGCTTTCGTTAAAGATTTAGCCTGGTGTGGTCGCCTACCTCTCAGATATCCATTCGCCCGAAAAACTCCGGAGGAGTGAAAGTATTGTAGAAAAGATGTGCGGGAAATGGTTAGAGGATACACCGCCGGTTTAAATTGAATCGCAGCAGATCGGATTTCCGGATGCAGCATGCATTGCGTACTTTGAGATATAGTAGAGGGCCAAGTCTCCGGCGCTCAGGCTCGCGTTAAAGACTTGGCCCAGCGGGAAAATCAAGGGTCCTTTTGATAATTGACTCAGTTCAAATGAGAGTATCTACCTAATCAAGTAAAATAAATCTCCATGATTTGGGATCACGGATCAACTGCTCTTTGCAAACAGGGCAAGGTTTATTGTTGTTTTTTATATTAGTGCTATCATGTTGCCATCTAATTAATGTGTTTGGGTCTGCATTGCCGCAATTCTTGCATTTTATTTCGTAATCAATTTTAATTCCGTCTTCGATTCTGTCGTCAACAAAATCATCAGTTTTACCCTCTATTATCCATTCAGTTATTTCTGTGACATTTTTGCAGGCAAAACAAGAGTAAGAAGATGAACCATAGGCAAATCCGCCTCCATATTCTGAAGTAAAAACTTTATAACCGCAGTTATTACATATAAAATCAGCTTTCTTTCCCATTGTTATTTTTTTTAATTTTAGTCAAGGCTATATTTGATTAACTATAATTATTTGTCACATGCAAAAAAATCATAGGATAAGCCAATTCTAAGACTGATTATGCATGCAAAAGAGGTTGGATTTAGAAGCACTAGCGTTCGTTAACGTTTAGCCTTGCTGCCGAGCACGCCGTTCTCTTGAATCGAAGATAGCACTTTCTTTGCTTGGCAGCAAGGCGGTGTTACAAGCGGCTATTCTTTTTTATCCCACAATTCAAGCATCGCTCTCAAATCGTAATACTCTTCAGAATATGCTCCGTCAAGCGTCCCGAACTTATTATTAAATTCTATAAAATATTGTCTTGCTAATTTGTTACCCGAGATTGCCGAAATAAATAATTTGTTTGCAAGTTCCATCTTGCTTTCATCTAGTCCTGGTTTGGCAGTTTCGAATTCTTTTAAAACAATTTTAATTTCGTCTCCAGTGTATTTCCTTAAATTTCTATTGACTTCATTCTTTCTAAAAACATTTTGTCCACTGAAATATATTTTCTCTGTTGCCCAAATCGTATTGCGGTACTTAAAATTATTTCCTGTTGGCAAGTTCTGAAGTTCTTCTACAAGTAAAGTGTCTTTTTGAACTTTGAGTTGACACGTCATCACAGCACCCCAAAAGTCAATAATTGTATCCTGTCCGCAAACAGAAAGAACAAACTCAGAATAATTTGTCGGTTTACTGCCTTCATTTTTAAAACCACATAAAGCAATTGTCTTGCCGTTGCTAAGGTGAAAAGTTGTGTCTGCTTTTGTTACGTCATGTTGGCTTTTAGCGCAGTCACACGAATTTATTTTTGTCTGCGCGAAAATAGAAATCCAAGTTAATAAGGTAAGTATTGTCATTAAACAATGTCGCATCATTATAGTCGCTTGTAACATTTCAGGATTTTATCCGCAATTTAGCAAAATACCTGATTTGAAAGAATGACGTTGGATTAATTGCGGATAGAATCTCGTTGAACGAAACCGCCTGAGTAGCAGCCTTATTCCCTATGTACTTTCAATGTTTCAGATGAAGGGAAAATATGTTAAAATACATTTTATTTTGGGTAAATTAATTAATTATTCGCTTGCATGGGCTTGCTTTAAGCTTTATTTGTTTTGAAAAACACATGGCAAGCCTCTGCGGCCGCGGCCGCAATAGAATAATCATTAATTTGTTCAAAGAACGATTCACCTGATGAGCCCTGGCGGTGAACGGAGACTTTTAAACGTGCGGTGCAACTCCATCGTTCCGTTTTTACAAACAGGACAATGGGATACATCAATCGTATAGGCCAGCAGTAATACGGCTTTCCAGTCAAGTCCCGCGAATTTGGATTTGGGAGGAATTAACCCGGTGGCTTTTTGCATTGGTGTCGCATCGTCTTTCGGATGCGCGATGCGAAAATTCCATAGTAACGGATTTTGCAAAAGCCTTTCGGAAGTACATGCAGCAGGAAACGACGGATAAATTCTTCTCCGCTTAACTTCATTGTGCCTTTTGCTCCCTGATTTTTGTAGTCTTTCCAACGAAAACTCACCTGTCCATCTTCTACGCTCAGGATCCGGCTATTGTCGATGGCCACGCGATGGGTGTACCGTGCCAGGTAATTCACAATTGCCGCGGAGTTCCTGAACGGTTTTTTCGCATAGACAACCCATGGTTTTTGATATAGGGTGTTGAGCAGTTGCTTAAAACTTTCCTTTTGTTTTAAGGGTTTTATCTCCCCCTTCAAATTTCAGCTCACCGGTCTGGTATGCGGCTTTAAGCAGCGAAAGGAATTTACCCTTAAACAATGCAGAGATGACCTTTACCGGAAGAAAAAACTTTTCCTTGAAGCTTTCCAGGATTGCGCTACTTCACTCCAACCACCGGCGGGAACGAGTGTATGCAGGTGCGGATGCTCCATCAGATTCTGTCCCCAGGTGTGCAGCACGGCCACCATCCCGGTGAGCGCATGCAGATACTTTTGATCCTTTGCCAGGGTGAGCAAACTTTCCGAGGCGGCTTTAAAGAGGATATTGTACACACATTTCTGATTGACCAGACTCAGCCGGTTGAGCTCGGAGGGAAGCGTAAATACAATATGAAAATAGCGTACCGGTAATAGATGTGAACTGAGGCGGTCAACCCATTGGATCTTTTTAATCCCTGACACCGGGGGCAATGCCTGTTACGACAGGAATTGTAAAACACCCGTGTGTGACCGCAGCTGTTACAGATGTCTACATGACCGCCCAATGCGGCGGTACGACATTGCTGGAGTGCAAACATTGTTTTACGTTGTTGCACCGGCAATTTGTGCGCATGCCTGTACTGCTCTCCAAATAAAGAGAACACTTCTCCGACAGTGGCTGCAGGAACTGGAACAGATTCCATGACCCACAGGATTAAAGCGAAAGAGTATCGAGCGGACTTTTACCGCATCCACCGAGTATTGCTGAACATGCAAATAACCACTCGTTGTTTTCAGCGAGCTGTGTCCGAGCAATTGCTGAATGATTGGCAGTGAAACGCCCTGTTCCATCAAGTGCGTGGCAAAACTATGGCGCAGGGTATGAAAGCTGGCCGCCTTTTTTATTCCGGCTTTCTGGAGCGAATGTTTAAAAATCAATTGTGCTGTTCGGTCAGCCATGGCTTTTCCGGGACGCGTTTCAAAAAGCCAGACTCCCGGACGGTAACGGTTCCAATACTCCCGGAGCATCTTCAATGCTAGGGGTGATAAAATTGTATACCGGTCTTTGTCACCTTTTGATTGCACCACACGCACCATCATGCGCGCGGAATCAATATCGCTGAGCTTTAAACTCTTTACCTCATGCAATCGCAATCCGGCCGAGTAGGTGAGCATCAGCACAGCACGGTGTTTTATGTTCTCCGTCACCTGAATAATCCTGCTGACCTCATCTCTCGATAAAATTACCGGCAGTTTTTTCTCCCGTGGCGCACGGGGGTAAATCAAGTGGGTCCCACTGCCTTCGCAACACATCACAATATAAAATCTTCAGGGCGCTCACCATCTGGTTCATCCAGGACCTGCTGCATTTTTTCGGCGACCGTCTGATGTAAATACGTCCGGATCTGTTCCACAGAAAGTAAATCCGGCGAGGTGTTAAAATGTTTGCTCAGTTGTAGAAGATGGAAAATGTAAACTTTAATGGTCAGGGGACTGAAGCCCTTCAACTCCATCTGCTGAATCATGTTGTTCCGTAATGTGCTCATGATAGTATGTTTTTAAATTAGACATACTACTAAGTTCGGAACTAAAAAATAATTAAGCGTTTGGAAGACTACCGCCACAGGCGGTTTAGTTCAACGTTCAGGTTTACGCAATCAGTTACGTATACATTCTGGATTTGTATTGCTTTACGCAATAAATATAACTTTTGATGATTCTATGATTAGTCATTATTCTTTCAAAAACCGTAAAGGGCATTGTATTCAAATTATAAAATATTCAATAATTATTCAGCACAATTTAATCCCAATTTATTCCCTTTCCAAAATTAAAATAAGGGGGAGGAACCCGGAAGTTTTTTCTAACCCCTTAGCAACCTAGCCCCGGCCGAAAGGAGGTACGACTGGAGGACGGGAAGGGCGGGGGCTACGGAGAGGGGGCTTTCGCTCCGATTTTTATTCGCGCAAAGTTCGCAGAGAATTAGCGCAAAGGGCGCAAAGGTGAGTCGTTTCGAGGTTTGTTAATTTGGCGTATCTTTAATCTTTGGAATTGCCTCCTTACCCGGAACTTTCAGAGGATTATTTATTGGGCAATTGGATTGTATATTGTTGATAGACAATATGATGCGATTTGTCGGCAATTCATTGAATCAAATTGGGTTTTGAGGTGTTAATGAGATTATGTCGAATTCAAGTCCATATCGGGAGCGGTTTGATGCACTGAAAATTTGTGTGTTGATCCCGACTTATAACAATGCCGCTTCACTCGCAGGAGTGATCCGGGAGGTGCTGGACTTTACGCCGAATGTAATCGTGGTGAATGACGGGTCGACGGACGGGACGAGAGAGGTGCTGGATGGTTTCCGTGATCTGAACTGTATTCATTTTCATGAGAACGTCGGCAAGGGCTGGGCTTTGCGAAAGGGTTTTGAAGCGGCTGTGGATGCGGGTTATCGTTATGTGATCACACTGGATTCTGACGGACAACATCGCGCGAAAGATTTACCGACATTTCTCGATGAGATTGAAAAGCGTCCGGATGCGATCATCATCGGCGCGCGCAACATGCAGCAAACTGATGTGCCGGGGAAAAGCAGCTTCGGACATAAGTTTTCTAATTTCTGGTTTCGTGTGGAAACGGGTATCAATGCGCCGGATACGCAAAGTGGTTACAGACTTTATCCTGTGCAATTGCTCAAAGACATCCGCTGGTTCACAAAAAAATATGAGTTTGAAATAGAAGTCCTCGTGCGCTCTGCATGGAAAGGAATCGCGATTCATTTTGTGGGTATCGATGTGTATTATCCTCCTGCCGAAAAACGCGTCACACATTTCCGGCCCTTTCAGGATTTCTCACGCATCAGTGTGCTCAATACTTTCCTGGTGATCGCCGCTTTTCTTTATATCAAACCCAGGGATTTTATCCGCGGTTTGTTCGACAAACAAAAAGTAAAAACATTCTTTGATGAACATGTGCACAGTCCGCACCAGAGTACAGGACTAAAAGCCATGTCTGTCGCCTTCGGAGTTTTCATGGGCATTATTCCCATCTGGGGTTTTCAGCTGGTGTGCGCGATTTTTCTCGCGATACTTTTTCGTCTGAACAAAGCCATCGTGATCGTCGCCGCCAACATCAGCATCCCGCCGATGATTCCCGTGATCATTTTCCTGAGTTATAAAATGGGACATTTTGTTCTCGGTGAAAGAGCCGTGGATATGGCTTTCACTTCCGACATTACGCTTGATTCCATCAAACTGCACGGAGAACAATACATTGTGGGAAGTATCCTGCTGGCTTTTGTCGCCGCCGCTGTTTTGGGAATACTTTCTTATCTTCTCATCAAAATTTTTAAACGTAGCACTCACCTGGCCGGATAGAATTTCATGGGAAAGATTTTTATCGCTCTGTATAATTTCTTTGAGAGGCAACGCGCAATCTATTTCGCGACATTGCTGCTCATCATTGGTGGCGCGGCATTTTTTGCTTCACGCATCCATCTCGAAGAGGATATTTCCAAAGCGCTTCCCAAAGACAAAAAAATAGAAAAGCTGAACGAGGTTTTTCAGAATTCGAAATTCCTCGACAAACTCGCGATCTCGGTTTCGCTTACTGACACCAACGCCGCTGCTGATCCCGACAGTCTGGTTGCATTCGCCACGCGACTGAACAGCGCGATGGAAGCGCAATTGCAGCCGTATATCAAAAAGATCACTTTCCGTATCGATGATCAACTGGTGCTGGACATGTTCCAGACTATTCGTGATCATCTGCCGGTTTTTCTGGAAGAAAGAGATTACCTGCATTTCGACAGCATCATTCAACCCGCAGCGCTTCGTTCTACACTCGAGCAGGATTTTCGCACGCTGACTTCTCCAGCCGGAATGGTGCTGAAGGACATCATCAGTCATGATCCTGTCGGTATCACCGTTCCCGCGATGAAGAAGCTTCAGGCTTTGCAGGTGGATGAAAATTTTGAGCTTTACGACAATTGTATTGTAACAAAGGATCACAAAACATTGGTGCTTTTTGTCACGCCAAAATATCCTCCCGCGAATACAAAGATGAATGCTCCGCTCATCAGTGGTGTCAATTCCATCATTACGGAATTGAGCAGCGAGAGCGGAGGAAGGGTTCGTGCAAGGTATTTCGGAGCATCCGCTGTCTCGGGAGGCAACGCGACGCAACTGCGACGTGATTCGATTTTCACGCAGGGTGTCACTGTTGTTTTTCTGATTCTTTTTATCGGAATCTATTTCCGCAAGAAACGCGCGCCTTTGCTGGTATTGCTTCCGGTTGCATTCGGGGCTTTGTTTTCGCTTTCCTGTATTTATTTTTTGAAAGGAGAAATTTCTGTCATCGCGCTTGGAACAGGTTCAGTGGTCTTCGGGATCGCGGTAAACTATTCGCTGCATCTTTTC
This sequence comes from Bacteroidota bacterium, assembly GCA_016720935.1. Lineage (NCBI taxonomy): Bacteria > Pseudomonadati > Bacteroidota > Bacteroidota bacterium. The sequence continues at coordinate 1,045,773 of JADKJP010000007.1, read as the reverse complement.
AATCACTACCGTCACCGCCGCGATATCCGCGAAGTACTGCATGATCTGGCGATGCCCCTGACAGTCGGAAGTTTCACGACGATTGGCGGATTTCTTTGTCTGCAGTTTGTGAAATCGGAAATGCTCCGGGATCTGGGATTATTCACGGCTTTTAGTCTGATCGGTGCTTCTTTGTTTACGCTGATTTTCCTGCCACATCTTGTCGTCTCGAAAAAAGATACCGTTTACAAAGAACCCAAACACAGCTGGATCGATAAGGTGAGTGCTTTTGGTCTGCACCACAACAGGATTCTGGTTTTGTGTATCGTGTTGCTCACGATTGTCTTTGGATATACTGCTAAGAACGTAGGCTTCGAAGCCGACATGATGAAGATGAATTACATGTCGGATTCGCTTCGTGAAGCGGAAGCGGAGTTCAATCGTTTGAATGCCTTCGCGCTGCAATCGGTTTATCTCGTGACGGAAGGAAAGGATCTCAACCACGCGCTTGCGGAGAATGAAAAAGTAGTGGGCAGGATCAACAAATTGCAGGAGCTGGGTGTGGTGAAGAAATTCTCCGGTGTTTCATCGCTGCTGATTTCGGATTCGCTGCAACAGGTGCGTCTCAACAAATGGAACAGTTACTGGACAGCGGAGAAAAAACAACAATTGCTTTCGCTGCTTGATCAGCAGGGAGCGGAACTAAAGTTCAGCGCTTCGGCTTTCATGCCATTCAAAGCCTTGCTCAATGCGGATTACAAAGCTCTGGATGTACATCAGCTGGGTGAGATCCGGAAAAATTTCCTCGATGATTTTATCAGCGAAAATCCTGATAAGGCGACTGTAGTCGACATGCTCAAAGTTGTTCCGGGGAAAAAGGAAGAAGTGTACAAAGCATTTGAAAATGATCCCGGTCTGACCATCATCGACAAACAATACCTCACCGGACGTTTTGTGGAGATCATTCAATCTGATTTTACACAAATCGCTTTGCTCACTTCGATCATGGTCTTCATCGTCTTGTTGCTGACCTATGGAAGAATTGAACTGGCTTTGGTTTCTTTTATTCCGATGTTCATCACCTGGATCTGGATACTCGGGATCATGGGAATTTTCGGGATCCAGTTCAACATCATCAATATCATTCTTTCCGCTTTGATTTTTGGTTTGGGTGATGATTACAGTCTGTTCATCATGGACGGACTCCTGCAGGAATACAAAACCGGCAAGAAAAATCTGACCTCTTATAAATCATCGATTCTTTTGTCGGCAATTACGACAGTTGTAGGATTGGGTGTTCTGATCTTCGCGAAACATCCGGCATTGAAATCCATCGCGATCATTTCAATCATCGGGATGTTGTGTGTGGTCTTGATTTCGTTTATTCTGATTCCTTTTCTTTTTAATCAGCTCATCACGAAGCGCACTAAGGCAGGAAAATTCCCGTGGACTGCGAGGGGATTTTTATTGTCGGCTTTCGCTTTCTCATATTTTGTTTTCGGAAGTATTCTGCTGACGATGCTTGGATTTTTACTTGTAAAAATCTGGCCTTTTGGAAAAGAGAGAGGCAAACACATTTACCATTGGTTCATGGCGAAGTTTACCTGGTCGCTCATGTACATCATGGGAAATGTGAAAAAGAAAATCATCAATCCGCTTGGAGAGAATTTCGACAAACCGGCGGTGATCATTTGCAATCATCAGAGTTTTCTCGACATTTTATCGACGGTGATGTTGTCGCCAAAGGTTGTCCTGCTGACAAATAGTTGGGTCTGGAACTCGCCGGTCTTCGGTGCGGCGGTAAGGATGGCGGATTATTATCCGGTGATGGAAGGAGCGGAGGACAGCATTCAGCATCTGGCGGACAGGGTGAAGGAAGGATATTCGATTGTTGTGTTTCCGGAGGGGACGCGATCACAGGATGGGGTGATCAAGCGTTTTCATAAGGGAGCGTTTTATCTGGCGGAGAAACTGGAGCTGGATATTTTACCGATCATTATTCATGGGACAGGGTATACGATGACGAAGAACGACTTCCTTCTTAAGGATGGGAGGATTACGTTGAAGTTTTTGCCACGAATAGCACGAATGAGCACGAATTTGGGGGGGACTTATTCGGAGAGGGCGAAATTGGTAGGGAGGTATTTCAGGGAGGAATTCAGGAAACTGAGTGAGGAGATTGAGGGTCCGGAGTATTTCAGGGAGCAACTGGTGTACAATTATCTGTATAAAGGTCCGGTGCTGGAGTGGTACATGAAAGTAAAACTCAGGCTGGAAGGCTATTACAGGATGTTTCACGAGCATGTACCGAAGAAGGGAAAAATACTCGATATTGGATGCGGATACGGGTTCATGACATACATGCTGAAGTATCTGTCTCCTGAGCGTGAGATCATGGGGATTGATTATGATGAAGAAAAAACGGATCTGGCGCAGCATGTGTACAGTCGTAAATCCGGAATTGAGTTCGCGCATGCGGACATATTGAATTTCGAATTCGGAAAGTACGATGGAATCATCATCGCGGATGTATTGCATTATTTACAACCGGAGCAACAGAAGGAAACGATCATCAAATGTTTCAACAGTCTGAATCCCGGAGGCACGCTCATCATCCGCGACGGCAATGCAGAACTTGAGAAGCGTCATAAAGGAACAAAGCTGACAGAATTCTTCTCAACGAAAGTATTTTCATTTAACAAGACGAGCAGAGAAGGTTTGTCTTTCCTCTCGGCCAGTATGATTCGCGATCTTGCATCGCAGTATAATCTGGCAATGGAGGAACTTGACAATACGAGGTTGACTTCGAATGTGGTGTTTGTGTTACACAGTGCTTAGTGGTTAGTGCTTAGTGCTTAAAAGGTGGTGCTTAGTGCTTTGTGCTTGGAATGCTGGGGGTATTGGGAGTCTAAGCATTACGAAAGGGTAAGGAATAATTTGTATTTAATTTATATCATCAACAATACTATAACACTAAGAACACAAGGATTTCACAAAGGTCACTTAGTAAAATTTCATTTTACTCTTGATGCATTTTGTGAACTTTGATAGTTAAAAAAATGAAAATATTAAAAAGGAATAGAGAATTTCTAAACCTTCCCGCACTAACCACTAAGCACCAAGCACGAAGCACTACATTCTAAGCACCACCTTCTAACCACCAAACAATGCATCCCGCCAATAAAAAATACGACATCCTAATCACCGGCAGCGGCATGGGCGGGCTGGTGTGCGGGGCTATATTGGCGAAGGAAGGGTATAAGGTTTGTGTGCTGGAGAAGAACAAACAGTTGGGAGGTTGTTTGCAGACATACTCGCGTGACAAAGTGATCTTTGATTCGGGTGTGCATTATATGGGAGGACTGGATCCCGGGCAGAATCTTTACCAGATTTTTAAATATCTCGGTCTGATCGGTAAATTGAAATTGCAGCGGATGGAGAATGATCATTTTGACAAAATCATTTTCGAAGACGATCCGAATGAATACTGGCTCGCGCAGGGTTATGATAATTTTATTGAAAAATTACTCGTTCATTTTCCTGAAGAAGAAAAAGGTATTCGTGAATACTGTGACAAGATCAAAGAGATATGCTCAAAATTTCCGCTTTATAATTTACGTACCGGAGAATTTTATAACGAGAAAGCGGGAGTGCTGGAGATCGATACCAAGGGTTATATTGAATCGGTGGTGACGAATCCGCGTTTGCGTGAGGTTCTTGCCGGGAATAATGCATTGTATGCCGGAATGCCCAACAAGACTCCTTTTTATGTGCATGCTTTAATTCTGAACAGCTATATCGAGAGTAGCTGGAAATGTGTAGACGGAGGCTCTCAGATTGCCCGTCTGCTTGGCAGATCTATCCGGGAAAATGGCGGAGAATTGTTCAGGAATATTGAAGTGAAAAAATTTGTTGAAGAAGAGGGAAAGATCGTGTACGTTGAACTTTCCGATGGGAGCAGGGTGTACGCCGATCATTTTATTTCCAATCTGCATCCAACCAAAACCATGGAGATGACGGAGTCGGAGGTAATTAAAAAAGCTTACCGCAACCGGATGAAAAGTCTGGAGAATTCGATCTCTTCTTTTACGATCAATATTGTATTTAAGAAAAATACATTCAAATATTTCAATTACAATTATTACTGTCATCAATTCGGTTCAGTTTGGGATGGAATGAATTATACAGAAGAAAACTGGCCAAGAGGTTATGCGTTGTTCATGCATGCGTATTCACGTTCCATAGAATACGCGGAAGGCATGAGCATACTGACTTACATGCATTACTCGGATGTGGAGAAATGGGCGGATACTTTTAATACTACTTCCAATGAGACGAGTCGTGGGGAGGATTACGAAGCATTTAAAATCCGCAAGGCGGAGAAGCTGCTCGATAAAGTTGAAAGCAAATTCCCGGGATTCCGTGACAACATCAAATCCTATTATGTAGCGACACCGCTTTCGTATCGTGATTATATCGGGAATGATGACGGGTCATTGTATGGAGTTGCTAAAGATTATCTGAATCCACTGAAGACATTCATATCTCCGCGGACAAAACTACCCAATTTGTATCTCACCGGACAAAACCTGAACCTGCACGGCGTGCTGGGAACAGCGGTGAGTGGTTTGATAACCAGTTCGATTTTTATCCCGATTGAAGAACTCGTGAAGCGTATCAAAGATGCATAAGAAGAAATGGTATAGAAGATGGTGGTTTTATGTCCTTGCGGGAATTGTTCTTCTGCTGGGATCGGGAATCATTTATCTCTATTGTGTCGCCATTGTTTATCCACCCGAGATCGCGGATAAAAGCGCTTTGCAATTGCAGCGTGTGGAAGTGAGTCCGGGATTTTACACCATCGGCAACAACTGGTTTCGCAAAAGCAAGAGTGGTTTGTTTGAGATGTATACGGAAGGGAAACCTTTTGAACGCGGCGTGATCAACGGGAAACTGAGCAGAGAACTGGTGGTGCGACAGGAGGATCATTTCAATGCGCAGATCCGGAAAATGATTCCGTCGGATTTCTATCTGAATTTCCTGAAATATTTTGTAGCCTGGTTCAACAGACATCTTGCTGAAAATGTAACGGAAGAAGACAAAGAAGAAATATACGGAATCTCGGAGTCGGCTTCGGATCAGTACCAATACATCGGATCTAACTACCAGCGTATACTAAATTATCACGCCGCTCACGATATTGGTCATGCATTGCAGAGTATGGCTTTGGTGGGATGTACTTCTTTCGCTACCTGGGGACCAAAATCTGAAGGCGGCACACTGATCGCCGGAAGGAATTTTGATTTTTATGTTGGCGATGCCTTTGCACAGGATAAAATTGTCGCGTTTGAAAAACCTGATCAGGGATACAAATTTATGACAGTCACCTGGGGCGGATTTATCGGGGCAGTTTCCGGGATGAATGAAAAAGGTCTGGCTGTGACCATTAACGCGGCGAAGTCGGGGATACCTTCAGGATCCGCGACACCGGTTTCACTGGTCGCACGCGAGATTTTGCAATACGCGAAAAATATCAGCGAGGCGTATGCCATCGCGGGTAAACGGAAAATGTTTGTCTCGGAATCCTTCCTGATTTCATCGGCTGAGGATCACAAAGCTGTGATTTTGGAGAAGACGCCCGATTCACTTGGGATGTATGATCCACAAAAGGATTTTATCATTTGCGCAAACCATTTTCAAAGTGATCAGCTGAAAGGTTCTTTGCCCAACAAATTGCAGATGGAAGAAAGCGCCTCACCTTATCGTTACGAAAGAGTGCAGGAATTGCTGAATGCTGTGGATACGAATACAGTCGAGAAAACTGTTGCTTTGCTGCGTGATCAGCGCGGACTGATGAATGCCGACCTCGGGATGGGCAATGAAAAAGCGGTGAATCAGTTGATCGCGCATCATTCCATTGTTTTTGAGCCGGAGAAACGACTGGTGTGGGTATCAACCGCGCCCTGGCAATTGGGCCCTTATGTCGCTTATGATCTCAACAAGATCTTCTCCATGCATGGTTTACAAACGGATCATGAATTGGTGGTGGATAGTCTGAGCATTCCGGCGGACACATTTTTAGCGACAAATGCTTATCGGAATTTTGTGCTTTTCCGTAATCTGAAAATGCGGATGATGGATGGAATGAGTGTGGATCCTGACAGTCTGGTTTTGCTGAATCCATCCTATTATCATGCTTATGTTCTGGCGGGAGATTATCTTTTCAAAAAGAAGGAATTTGTCAATGCCCGGAATTTTTATGAGCAGGCTTTGAAACGTGAAATTGCGACGAAGAAGGAAGAGAATTATATTCGTGCACAGATAGAGTTGTGTAGGAAAAAATAAAGGCGGATATGATATTTGGTACAGGCATCGATGTAATAGAGGTGGAGCGGGTGAGAGACCGTATTGCTTCGGGAAATGGTTTCCGGGAGTATGTTTTCTCCGCGCGCGAAATCGAATATTGTGAAACGAAAGCCAACAAGTACGAACATTACGCGGCACGTTTTGCAGCCAAAGAAGCTTTTCTGAAAGCATTGGGAACAGGCTGGACAAGCAATACATTTTTTCATGAAATTGAAGTTGAACAAGTAGGCTTTGTGCGTCCTGAAATCAGACTCTATGGAAAAACACTGGAAACATACAATCGTGTGAATCCCGGAAAGATTTCTCTTTCTTTGTCACATCTGAAAAGCATCGCGACAGCAATTGTCATTATTGAACAGGCATGAACTATTCTACGGAAACATCTTTTTTACCTGCTGCGGAAATCAGAAAGATCCAGGAACAAAAATTCCTCGAAACATTTGATTATGTGCGTGAGCATTCTCCTTTTTATAAAGAATTGTTTCGATCCAAAAATATTGCTGTTGATCAGATTCGTTCGCTTGCTGATTTGTCAAAATTACCCACCACATCCAAGACAGACATGCAGCATTGGAACTGGGATTTTCTGTGTGTGCAGAGAGAGAAGATTGTGGAATACACTTCCACATCTGGAACACTGGGAAGTCCGGTTACTGTTGCTTTGACCAGCAATGACCTGGAGCGTCTTGCATTTAATGAGTATGGTTCATTTTTGTGTGCCGATGGAAGCGCGAAAGATATATATCAGCTGTTGCTCACTCTTGACAGACAATTCATGGCCGGGATCGCGTATTACGCGGGATTGCGTAAGCTTGGTGCAGGCATTATACGTCTTGGTCCGGGTGCGCCGGCGATGCAATGGGAGAATATCAAACGACTGAATCCGACTGCAGTGGTAGGCGTGCCTTCCATGCTTTTAAAACTGATCGAGTTCGCGAATGAAATTGGTCTCGATATCAATTCTTCCTCTGTGAAGAAAGCGATTTGTATCGGTGAGAATATCCGCAATCCGGATTTTTCTCTTAACAAACTCGGCGCGAAGATTCAGTTGGCATGGAACATACAGTTATATTCCACATACGCTTCTACAGAAATGCAAACGGCTTTCACCGAATGCAAAGCCGGCAAGGGCGGACATTTGCAACCCGATCTGATTCTCGTTGAATTGCTGGATGAAGATGGAAATCCAGTCGCTGAAGGTGAAGAAGGAGAAGTGACCATCACGACTTTGGGAGTAGAAGGCATGCCTTTGTTGCGATACAAAACAGGGGATGTCTGCATCGCGCATACGGAGCCCTGTTCCTGCGGAAGAAATTCCATGCGTTTGTCTCCGGTGTTGGGCAGAAAACAACAGATGATCAAACTGAAAGGAACGACGATGTATCCTCCCGCTTTGTTTGATCTGTTGAATGGAATGGAAGAGATCAAAGATTATGTCGCTGAAGTTTTTTCAAACGATATCGATACGGATGAAGTGGTGCTGCATATTTGTCCGGTTCACATGGGACAGGAACTCACGCAAAAAATCCGCGCCGATCTTCAATCGCGACTCCGTGTTATTCCACAGATCCGCTATGTGAGTGAAGATGAAATTCGTGCTTTGCAGTTCCCGGATGGAAGCAGGAAGGCGGTGAAGTTTAGGGATCACAGGCGTAGGTAGTGGTTAGTTGTTAGTGCTTAGTGGTTGGTGCTTGGTGGTTGGTGCTTAGTGGTTAGTGGTTAGTGGTTGGTTGTTAGTGGTTGGTGGTTGGTTTTTAAAGACTTTTTTAATTGGATGCCAGGAGTTATCCTTGCATGGCTTCATTAGCTTTGTGTAAATCTTCGTGAACTTTGTGATACAAAATTGTTTTCCCGATTAAATAAAAAGTCAATAAGAGCTTAACTTCTGATACATGAATATTGAATTTGATGATTTTGTTTTAAGACGACTGCAAGTCGAGGATGCGGATATATATTTTTTCTTTATTGATACAAACAGAGATCGGATTGCAAAGTATTTTCCTGTGACGGTGAGTGCGAACAGTGATTTGAATTCTACTGCTTCATTTATTGCTGAGCGGGTTGATGCATGGGAAAAACGTGAGTTTTCTTCTTTTGTTATTTGTGAAAAGAATAGTCAAAAAATTATCGGTTCGGTATTTTTGAAAGACATTGACTGGAAAGTTTTGAAATCTGAAATCGGATATTTTATAGATGGGGAATATTCCGGCAAGGGAATTATCACAAAAGCGGTTTCATTCGTCGTCGATTATTGTTTCCGTGAATTGAAATTGAATAAAGTATATCTGCGTACAGCTGAAGATAACCTTGCGAGCATTAAAGTTGCAGAGAAAACAGGTTTCCAGCTCGAAGGAAAACTTCGGCAGGATTTTAAGACGTATGATGGAAAGTTTATTGATGTGCTTTATTATGGGTTGTTGGCGGAGTAGGATGGAGTGTGTTTTGTAGCGGATGCCTGGTATAAGGTATAAGGTATAAAGTATAAGGTATAAAGTATAAAGTATAAGGTATAAGGTATAAGGATGTTGGTGTGATGGATTGTATTTGAATGCCTGTCCAAGCACTAACCACCAAGCACTGACCACTAACCTCTAAGCACTAACCACTAACCACTAAGCACCAAGCACCAACCACTAAATTCCGTCCCCCGTCCCTCGTCCCTCGTCCCCTCTTTCTTAATCCACCCCGATTGTCTATTTTTGAAACCCTATGAAAGCAAATGTACAGGGAGAATTGACCCTTGAGGTGGTGAAGGCATTGTTGCAAAAGAAGGCAACGGTGACTTTGGATGCATCTGCAATTCAGAGAGTTAAGGATAGTTTTAGTTTTCTGAAATCATTTTCCAAAGACAAATTAATTTACGGAATCAATACCGGTTTAGGGCCCATGGCACAGTACCGGATTTCGGAAGAACAGAGTATTCCCTTACAGTACAACCTTATTCGCAGTCATTGTTCCGGTGCAGGCAATTATCTCGAGCCTTTGTATGTAAAAGCGATGATGATTGCCCGTTTGAATTCTTTCATGCTGGGACATTCCGGAGTGCATGAGGATTTGCCAATGTTGATCAGGGATCTGATCAATCTCGAAATTTATCCCTGTATCCCTGAACACGGTGGTGTTGGCGCAAGTGGTGACCTTGTGCAACTGGCGCATCTAGCATTGGTATTGATAGGAGAGGGAGAAGTGAATTACAAAGGAGAAATTCGCCAAACCGCTGATGTATTCCAAGAATGTAAGCTTACTCCTCTTAGTATTCGTTTGCGTGAAGGTCTTGCCATACTCAATGGCACTTCTGCGATGACAGGCATTGGCATGGTTAATTTGATCCAGGCAAAGAATCTCCTCGACTGGGCGGTGATCTTGTCGGCGATGACGAATGAAGTCGTTTCCGCATTCGACGATCATTTTTCCGCTGAACTGAACGAAGTGAAAAAACATCCCGGTCAGAATAAAATCGCGGCACTGATGCGCTATATTCTTGCCGACAGCAAGATGATCCGTAAGCGCAGCGATCATTTGTACAATGCGGCAAGTATCGAACAAGATGTATTCGAAGACAAGGTTCAGGAATATTATTCACTGCGATGTATCACACAGGTGCTTGGTCCGGTTTATGACACGATTGCACAGGCGGAAACTACTGTTGTAAATGAAGTGAATTCAGTCAATGATAATCCTGTAATTGATCATGAAAATCAGAATGTTTTTCATGGAGGAAATTTTCATGGAGATTATGTTTCTCTGGAGATGGATAAATTGAAAATTGCCATCACGAAATTGTCGATGCTTTCCGAACGACAGTTGAATTATTTGTTGAATGATAAATTGAATAATAAGTTTCCTCCATTTTTGAATCTGGGTACGCTCGGTTTTCATTTTGGAATGCAAGGCATGCAATTCACGGCAACTTCTACTGTCGCGGAGAACCAAACGCTTTCTTTTCCGATGTATGTACACAGTATTCCCAACAACAACGACAACCAGGACATCGTGAGCATGGGATGCAATGCCGCGTTGATGACTAAAAAGGTTCTCGACAATGCACTGGATGTATTGACTATTCAACTGATGGCTTTGGTTCAGGCCGTCGACTATCTGGATTGTTCTTCAAAACTCTCCTCTACGACCCAGCAAATCTATCAGGACGTCAGGAAGATTTTCCCGAAATTCATCGAAGACAAACCGAAGTATTTGGATTTGAAAAGGGTGAGGGGGTTGATGGAAGCGCTTTGAATTTTTGATTTTTGATTTTTGATTGTAGATTTTGGTGGTTAGTGGTTGGTGGTTAGTGCTTAGAGGTTAGTTGTTAGTTGTTAGTTAGTTGTTAGTTGTTAGGAGGGGGTGATAGTAGAATAAGTTTCTATCTGAGAATTTTTTTCGTCTTTTTTTTAATTAAGAAGTTAATTTTCATCTTATTGATTATAAGATAGATATATGTTATTTCATTTGATTTTAGAATCAAAATCGACCAGATCAGGAATTAAAAAACTTGAATTCATTGCCCGTTCTGGCCACTAAGCACCAGGCACTAAGCACTAAGCACCAAAACTGTCCGCTAAATACCAAAAATTCCCTATTTTTGCCCTTTCAGGCACGCTTTAAAACAATCTGAGGGAATTTACATGAAATGTGCATTAGTGACAGGGGGCTCAAGAGGCATTGGAAGGGCTATTTGCCTGAAAATGGCTTCCATGGGTTATTTTGTACTTGTGAATTACAAGTCGAATGAAGAAGCCGCGAAGCAAACGCTTGACATGATCAAGGCAAACGGTGCTGATGGTGAACTTCTGAAGTTTGATGTCGCGAATAAGGAGGAAGTAAAAAGCGAGCTTGCCGGTTGGATTGAAACACATCCGGAGGATTTGATCGAAATCCTCGTCAACAATGCCGGGATCAAAAAAGATGTGTTGATGATGTGGATGCAGGACGAAGACTGGGACAGTGTGCTTGGTACGAGTCTGGATGGTTTCTTCTATGTCACCCGACTTGTCCTGAATGGAATGCTTGTAAAAAAATTCGGAAGAATTATCAATATCGTTTCGCTCTCCGGTCTGAAAGGATTGCCCGGACAAACAAATTACTCCGCCGCGAAAGCAGGAGTGATTGGAGCGACAAAAGCCCTTGCACAGGAAGTTGGAAGAAGAGGAATCACCGTGAACGCGATTGCTCCGGGTTTCATCAAAACAGAAATGACAGAAGGGCTCAACGAAAAAGATCTGAAAGCCATGATCCCCGTTCATCGTTTCGGCGAACCCGAAGAAGTTGCCCACGCCGTTGGCTTCTTCGCCTCACCCGAAGCAGCATATATCACGGGAGAAGTGCTTTCGATTAATGGGGGACTGTACTCTTAGTTGTTGGTTGTTGGTTTTTGGTTGTTGGGAGGCCAGAAGAAATTAATTAGTTTCAACTCCGATCTCAGTTCGACTGATAAAAAGCCATTAACACCAACTCATCACCAAAGAAAAACGAATAAAATTAATTTAAAATCCTGTCGCGGCCTAACAACCAAAAACCAATAACCAATAACGGCTAAATACCAAGCACTAACCACCAAAAAAATGACCAGAGTAGTAATCACCGGCCTCGGAATCTACAGCTGTATCGGGAAAAATCTCGATGAGGTGAGGGATTCTTTGTTCAAGGGGAAGAGCGGGATAATTCTGGATCAGGAGCGTAAGCAATTTGGTTACCGTTCAGGATTGACAGGTTTTGTGGAGAGACCTGCATTGAAAGGATTGCTCGACCGTCGCGCACGGATCATGTTGCCAGAACAGGGTGAGTACGCTTATGTCGCTACTCTGGAAGCGATGAAAAACGCGGGTATCGATCAGGACTGGATTGATCAAAGGGAAGTTGGAATTATTTATGGCAACGATAGCTCCGCAAAACCTGTTGTTGAAGCGACAGACATTATCAGAGCAAAAAAAGATACCATGCTTGTTGGTTCCGGTTCTGTTTTTCAGACCATGAATTCAACAGTGACTATGAACCTCTCAACAATTTTCAAGTTGAAAGGAATAAATTTTACAGTGAGTGCGGCTTGTGCGAGTGGCAGTCATGCAATAGGGTTAGGATATCATTTTATCAAAACCGGTTTGCAGGATTGCGTGATTTGCGGAGGCGCTCAGGAGATCAATATTTTTTCCATGGGGAATTTCGATGCTTTGTCGGCATTCTCAATTCATGAATCAGATCCAACAAAAGCTTCCCGTCCATTTGACCGCGATCGCGATGGTCTGATCCCGAGTGGAGGTGCAGCAACAGTGATTCTCGAAAGTCTGGAATCGGCACAAAAGCGAGGCGCGACCATTCTTGGCGAAGTGATCGGTTATGGATTTTCATCCAATGGCGCCCATATTTCCAACCCGACGGTGGATGGTCCGGTTCGTGCCCTTCGTTTGGCCTTAATTGACGCGGGTATTGATCCTCGGGTTATTGATTACATCAATGCTCACGCAACTTCAACACCTGCAGGTGATGCCAGTGAAGCGGAGGCGATTTCTGAGGTATTTGGAGAGGCAGGAACACCTGTAAGTTCAACAAAATCAATGACCGGACACGAATGCTGGATGGCCGGAGCCAGTGAAATTGTGTACTCTATGCTCATGATGCAGCATGGTTTTATCGCGCCGAATATTAACTTTGAGAACCCGGACGAACATTCCGCGAAATTGAATATTATTAAAACGACGACTGAAAAGGATATAAATGTATTTTTATCCAATTCCTTTGGCTTCGGCGGGACGAATTCCTCGCTGGTCGTAAGGAAATGGAAACCATGATGAATATGAAAAACGAAGAGATCATCGAAAAGATTAACGAATTCCTGGTGGAGGAATTCGAAGTGGAGGCGGAGAAAATTACCCCGGATGCGAACCTGAAAGAAACATTGGGCCTCGACAGCCTTGATTATATTGACCTTGTGGTGGTGATTGAAAGTAATTTTGCTTTTAAGGTAAAACCCGAAGATTTTGTCGGCATCGTGACCTTCCAGAATTTCTATGATTACGTCATCTCCAAGGTAAATTCAAAAGAATTGATCTGATGCCTTCCTGGCAGGGCAAATCAAAAGGAACAAAAACCGGTTACAGTATTTTTGTTGGGATTCTAAGACGATTTGGTGTTTTCCCCGCTTATTTCCTTCTCCGGTTTGTCGCCTTTTATTATTTTTTATTTTCCTTTTCTTCTACACGTGTCATCTTTTCTTTCTTCAGGAAAATCCTGAGATATAGTACCATTTCTTCCGTGCTGAATGTCTACAGGAATTATTTCTGGTTTGGACAAAGTCTCATCGACAAGATTGTGCTGATGTCGGAACTTCCCAATAAATTCACATTTGATTTCGATGGGGAACAGTATCTGCGAGAAATGGTGGCTGGAGGAAAAGGCGGAATGCTTATCAGCGCCCATGTGGGGAACTGGGAAATTGCCGGTTTCCTGCTCAAACGTCTCGATACCAGGATCAATATCGTCATGTACGACGGGGAACATCAGAAAATCAAGGAATACATTAGTTCAGTCATCGGAAAAAGACAGGTTAAAATCATTGTTGTGAAGGACGATATTTCGCATATTTATGAAATCAATGAGGCCTTACGGAATAACGAATTTGTATGCATGCATGCCGACCGCTTTGTTGAAGGGAACAGGATAGTTAATAAGGAATTTCTGGGAAAAGAGGCTCCTTTTCCTTTCGGTCCTTTTGTTCTGGCTACTCGTCTTGAAGTTCCTGTGAGTTTTGTGTTTGCGATGAAAGAAAGTAAATTACACTACCATTTTTTCGCAAGCAAACCGAAAATGTATTTTTCTAAAGAAAGGAAAATTGCTACCGAAGAAATGCTGAATGATTTTGTCTCGGAACTGGAACAAAAAGTAAAGCACTATCCCGCTCAATGGTATAACTATTACGATTTTTGGAAAGCATAATGGAATTGCCTCAAAAAAATATCACTGACCTGATTCCTCAGAAATTTCCGTTTGTCATGATTGATCAATTGGATTTTTCAGATGAAACTACAACGCGTTGCAGTCTGACTGTCAGAGATGAAAATATTTTTGTTGTGGATGGAATCTTCCGTGAACCAGGGATGATTGAAAATATCGCACAAACAGCAGCGGCACGTGTTGGCTACATCGCTGCCACTCAAAAGCAGGATGTTCCTGTTGGTTTCATCGGCGCAATTCGTAACCTGGAAATATTTTCCTTGCCACATACGGGCGATGTATTGCAGACAGAAGTAAAAATCCTGAATACTGTTTTTGATGTTACCATCATCTCAGGTAGCATCCGTAGTCAGGATAAAGTTCTCGCGAATTGTGAAATGAAAATAGTCCTTAACCCTATAAAAAAAGATTGATATGAAACGTGTACATGTTAACTCGCTCTTCGTGCTCTTTTTTTGCATAACCGGATTCGTAAATTCCGGATCAGCACAAACCATCAAAGACTTTTTTGGTTCCACCGATAAGAAAACCACCTGGCTGGGACTTGATTTTTCAGAGCTGCGTATCCTTGGCGATGCCGGCGCGGATGTATGGGAGATCAAGGATCGGTATTTTGAATCGATGAATGATCTTGTTCTCAATGAAACTGAAAAATACAATGTGGCTAAGACTTTTCGAAGATCAAATATTTCTTTTGATCTCTCTGCTGTGAGAAAAGTGAATGCAAAAGTTGATGTAGATAAAATGAAGACCTATAATTCCGAAGACCTACAAAGGGTGACACCTGAACAGATTCAGAAAATGGTTTCCGCATACACGCTCAGCGATAAAACAGGTTATGGAATTGTGTTCATTGTCGATGGATTTAACAAGACTGCTCAGAATGCAAGTATGTATGTTACGATCATCGATATGGCTTCTCAAAAAGTATTACTGACAAAACGCATGACAGGAAAAGCCATGGGTTTTGGTTTCAGGAATTACTGGGCGAGAACAATTTATGAAGTATTAAAGTCGATTGATAAGTCGGCATATGCCGATTGGAAAACAGGAGCTAATTAATGGAGAAATCTTCCGGAAGAATAATTCATCCCGTAAAAAAATCCGGTCTCACCGAGCGGATTGAAATACATGTTCGCTTCAACGAGGCGGATCCGTTGGGTATTGTCTGGCATGGACATTACATCCGTTATTTTGAAGATGGGAGAGAAGCCTTTGGCCAAAAGTATGGTTTGGGTTATCTGGATATATACAAACAAGGTTATGTAGTTCCGGTCGTGAGTGTGGAGTGTGAATACAAACGCTCTTTGCGTTATGGTGACAAAATGATTATTGAGACGACCTATCTCCCTTGTGAGGCGGCGAAAATTATTTTTAAATACACATTATATAACGCGGCAACAAAGGAGTTGGTCGCAACCGGATCTACCACTCAGGTTTTCCTGGATGCGGAAAAATCAATGCTTCAGTTGGTGAACCCTTCGTTTTTTGAAGAGTGGAAAAAGATGCAATCGTTCAGTTAATTAATTCAAGTAAAGTAGAACAAGGAATACGATAGAAAGTGTTTTGAATGTGTGGTTGAATGGAGATGACGCGTATGAAGAATGTTTTTGTAGTTGCCGATAATATTTTTTCTCCACTGGGAATTTCCACGGAAGAAAATATGCGTGCGCTGGAGAAAGAAAAAACAGGTGTCAAGCGTCATGCTGATTTTATGTCTTCCGGAACGGATGTTTTTGCTGCATTGTTCGATGATTCAGTAAAAAATAAGTTTCCGGAAATTCCGGGGTTTACCAAATTTGAGAATCTTCTGACTGCGTCAATAACGGATGCACTCCGAGGAACAGAGGTCAAAATTACTGACCCAAAGACAATACTCATTATTTCTACAACAAAAGGAAATATTGGCATGCTTGAAAGTTTCCCTATTGTTGACGATATAAGAGACGAAATTTCTTTGAGCAGTTCCGCAAATAAAGTCGCCAAGCATTTTGGAAATCCCAATGTACCCATTGTCGTCTCCAATGCCTGCATTTCCGGATTGGCTGCTTTGTTGGTGGGTAAGCGTTTGATCCAATCAGGTAAATTCCAAAACGCAATCGTAGCAGGCGCTGATTTGATTACGCGTTTTGTACAAAGCGGTTTTGAGTCATTTCAGGCAATCAGCGCTGAAGTGTGTAAACCTTTCGACATTGCAAGAACAGGAATCAATCTTGGAGAAGCCGCGGCGACAATAGTCCTTTCTGAATCACCGGCCGAATATGGGAAGCAGATTCAATTCAGCGGAGGGGCCATCAGCAATGATGCAAACCACATCTCCGGACCTTCACGAACAGGCGAGGAGTTGGCTCTTGCGATTCGAAAAGCATTGACGGAGTCCTCTCTTGATGCTTCTGACATTGATTTCATTTCCGCGCATGGAACAGCAACTGTTTACAATGATGAAATGGAAGCAAAGGCTTTTGGCCTTTCAGGATTGACAGAAGTCCCTGTAAACAGTCTCAAAGGTTATTATGGACACACATTAGGCGCCGCCGGTTTGGTTGAATCTGTTATCACCATCAATTGCATGAAGGAAAATATTTTGTTTCCTACTTATGGATTTCAAAATCCGGGTGTTTCAGTCTTACTGAATGTATGTGATAAAATGCAATACACGAAAATTAATCACGCGATTAAGACAGCATCCGGTTTCGGAGGGTGTAATGCTGCTCTTGTATTTTCAAGAACATAAATTTGAAAAAGAGAATATGTCCACAGAAATAAAAGCCGCTGAGTTCTACACGCACAATAACGAGACCGCTCTCGAAGCAAAAGAGAAAGCACAGCATATCGCTTTTGCTCCGGTTGTGTTCCAGGCTTCGCGTGTTCTGCGTGACAGCGGGATACTTGCTTCCATTGATCAGAGCGCAGAGACGGGAATTCGCTTGGATGATATCGTTCAGCAAGTGAAACTTCCTTTGTACGGAGTACGCGTTTTGCTTGAATCCGGGTTGAGTATTGGTCTGGTGTTATTTCGGGATGGAAAATATTTTCTGACAAAAACCGGCCACTATATTTTGCATGATGAACTCACGCGTACCAATATGGATTTTATCCACGATGTTTGTTATCTCGGATTGTTTACACTTGATAAAAGTATCCAAACCGGCAAGCCTGAAGGACTCAACGTCTTTGGAACATGGAATACCATTTACCAGGCTTTGTCACAGTTGCCGGCACAGGTACAAAAAAGCTGGTTCGCGTTTGATCATTTCTATTCCGACAATGCCTTTCCTCAGGCGCTGAAAGAAGTATTCAAAAATTCTCCATCAAATTTACTTGATATCGGAGGGAATACAGGAAAGTGGGCGATTGCCTGTGCAGCATACGATTCAAAGGTGGAGGTGAGTATCATGGATCTGCCCGGACAATTGGAAATGGCGAAAAAGAAAATCTCTGAAGCCGGCTTACAGAGCAGAATTCATTTTCACCAGGCTAATATTCTGGATGAGAATCAGCTGTTTCCCAAAGGATTCGATGCCATCTGGATGAGCCAGTTCCTGGATTGTTTTTCAGAAAAAGAAATTATTTCTATCTTAAAGCGTTGTCTGGGCGCCCTTTCCGAGAAAGGCAGAGTTTATATTCTGGAACCTTTTTGGGATCGACAGCGATTTGAAGCAGCATCATTTTGTTTGCAACAGACTTCATTGTACTTCACCAGCATGGCTAATGGCAATAGTCAGATGTATCATTCCGGAACATTTCTCGAATGTGTCGATCAGTCCGGATTTGAAGTAGCGAAAGAAGTCGATGAAATTGGGTTGAGTCATACCTTGTTAATACTTCGAAAGAAAAATTCAATACACTAATTCCATGAATACCGAAAAAGTTGATGTACTCGTTATTGGCGCCGGTCCTTCAGGTACCATTGCAGCTTCTATTGTGAACAAAGCAGGTTTTAAAGTGAAGATCGTTGAGAAGATGAAGTTTCCGCGTTTTGTCATTGGCGAAAGTTTATTACCGCGTTGTATGGAAGCCCTTGAAGAAGCCGGCTTTCTTGACGCGGTTAAAGCGAAGGGTTTCCAGGAAAAATTTGGTGCGAAGTTCGTTCGCAATGGCGACGTTTGTGATTTCAGTTTTGAAAGTCAGTTTACAAAAGGATGGAACTGGACCTGGCAGGTGCCACGCGCTGAATTTGACAAAACACTTGCCGATACTGTTGAATCCATGGGCGTTTCTATCGATTATGAAACAACAGTAACCGGTATTGAATTTAAAAATAATTGTTCGATCACTACTGTTGTGGATAAGGATGGTTCCACGAAATTGATCGAAGCGAAATTCATCATTGATGGAAGCGGCTATGGGCGCGTGATTCCAAAGCTCTTCAACATGGAGCGACCATCCAATCTCATTGCAAGAAAAGCCCTGTTTACACACATGAAGGATGTGAATCGTTCCATGGCGGATGAACCGAACAGAATTACCATCGTTGTTCATGAACCGGGTGTGTGGATCTGGGTGATACCTTTTTCAAACGGACTCACATCTGTTGGATTTGTAGGCGAGCCGGAATTTTTCAAACAAGTTTCAGGTTCACCGGAAGAACAATTGCGCGCGTTGATACAGTCACAACCTGAAATCAGCAAACGTTTTGAGAATACTGAAATAGCCTTCGAGCCCAGAGTTCTTGAATCCTGGTCGGCTACAACAGATAAATTCTATGGCAATGGTTTCGTGCTGACCGGTAATGTGACGGAATTTCTGGACCCGGTATTTTCTTCCGGGGTTACGCTTGCGAGTGTTTCCAGTCAGCTTGCCGCTCATCTTGTAATCCGTCATTTGAATGGAGAACAGGTCGACTGGGAAAAAGAATACATGCAAAAGATGATGGATGGAGTCAATACCTTCCGTACCTATGTGATGGGATGGTATGACGGCACTCTGGATAAAATATTTTTCTCCGAAAAACAGGACGTGCAAATTAAAAACCAGATCTGCTCAGTACTTGCCGGTTACGTCTGGGATGAAACAAATCCGTATGTTAAAAATCACGAGAATGCATTGAAACGATTGGTGAGAGTGATCGAATTGGAGAAAACCATAAATATGAATTAACAGTTGGAAGACAAAATTACCATCACTCATACCTGTTTGATCGAACAGGGCAAAGCTATTCTGAACGGACAGGAGATTTATTCTGCTGCCGCAAAGGATACGGATGGTTTTCTATTGTCTTTGTACCAGCATTTGGGTATAAAATATCCCAAGTTCTACAAGATGGATAACCTGAGCAAATTGGGTTTTCTCGCCGGAGAAATGGTACTTGGTAATTTATCGTTGACGAATACATACAAAAGTGAAGATATCAGTATCGTGTTGTACAATGCGAATTCCAGTCTCGATACCGATGTTCGTTATTTTAACACAGTAAAGGAAATGGCGAGTCCGGCCTTATTTGTATATACGTTACCAAATATTCTGATTGGTGAATTGTGTATTCGTCATAAAATTAATGGAGAGAATTTATTTTTTATTCAGGAAAAATTTAATGCAAGCGATTTACACCATTATGTGGAATACCTCCTGCATGAAAATATCACACAAGCTTGTTTGTGTGGTTGGGTAGATTGTTTTGGTGATCAATACAAAGCATGTCTGATGTGGGTGGAAAAAAAAGGCGAAGGCCAACCTTTCTCGCCTGATACTATTAATAAAATATACAACCAGGGAAATGGATAAACTCATGCACGATCTGAAAGTTCAGATCATCGCGCAACTCAATTTGCAGGACCTTACACCGGAAGATATCGGTGATGATCAACCTTTGTTCGTTGAAGGTCTCGGCCTTGATTCTATCGACGCTTTGGAATTGATTGTGCTGCTACAACAGCAATACAAAATTAAACTGGCCAGCGCGGAAGAAGGACCGAAGGTCTTCCGTTCCGTGCGTACTATGGCTGAATACATCACAGCAAATCAGCCGAAAGTATAATTGAATGAGTGCTCCCGGAATTTTTGTTGCTGGTATTGGTGTTATTTCCGCGATAGGTCAAAACCGGGAGACAACTGTTGCTGCTTTACAATCCGGTAGCAGCGGGATAGGGCCAATCACGCGACTGAAGACAATTCACAGAAATGTTTTTCCTGTAGGAGAAGTGAAATTCTCGGATGAGGAACTCAGCGGGTTTTGTGGTTTGTCGTCACATTTTCCTCGTGCTGCTTTGTTGAGCATGATGGCTGCTCTGGAAGCCTATCATGACGCAGGTTTGCATCCGGATACCGGTTTACGAATCGGTTTTGTTTCCGCCAACTCTGTGGGAGGAATGGATCGCACGGAAGATTTTTTTGAGGAATTCAAAGTTGATTCCCGCAAAGGTCGCTTACGGAATGTAGTGCATCATGAATGTGGAAGCGTAACCGAACTCGTTGCAAATCGTCTTGGGATTTCGGATTATGTAAGTACCATCAGTACTGCTTGTTCTTCTTCGGCGAATTCTATTTTTCATGCGGCACGAATGATCTCCGCGGGTTTGCTGGACGTGGCAATTGCCGGTGGAACGGATGCCCTCACCCGATTTACGCTGAACGGATTCAATACACTGATGATTCTCGATACTCAGCCATGCCGTCCACTGGATGAAAACCGCAAGGGACTGAATCTCGGTGAAGGAGCAGGATATGTGGTGCTGATGTCGGAGCATGCTTTGAAAAAATTGAATGCGAAAGCTTATTGTTTGTTATCCGGCTACCACAACGCGAACGACGCGCATCATCAGACGGCTTCTTCTCCTGAAGGAATTGGTTCATTCATGGCGATGGAAGGTGCATTGTTGAAAAGCGGAATTAAAAAGGAGGACATTGGTTATATCAACCTTCATGGTACAGGAACACAGAACAATGATCTTTCGGAAGGAACCGCGATAAGGAGATTGTTTGGAGATAAATTGCCAAAACTGAGTTCGACAAAAGCTTATACCGGACATACGCTTGGCGCAAGTGGTGGTATAGAAGCTGTGTTTTCGGTTTTGTCTGTCGCGAATGGCTATGTATATCCCAATCTCCGTTTTGAAACTCCGATGAAAGATGTTTCATTGCTTCCGCAGACAACTTTCAGTATTGATAAAAGTATTCGTCATGTGCTTTCCAATTCTTTTGGGTTTGGAGGAAATTGTTCATCTCTGATTTTTTCTGCATGCTCATGAGGAAGAAAGTTTACATCCGTTCAGCAGGAATTATTTCTCCCCAGGATAGCTTTGGTGTGAAGCATGATTATGCCAATGTATGTGTTTACGAAGGAGGGCGGATGCAATGCCTCGAGCCGGATTACAAAAACATCCTTGATCCGAAATTGATCAGGCGTATGAGCAGAATTATCCGCATGGGCGCTGCTGCTGCGATGGAATGTATTGCTCAAAGTGAAAATACTCAGCCGGATGCAATCATAACCGGTACAGCCTACGGTTGTCTCGAAGACACCGTGAATTTTCTGGATAAAATGGTGGCGAACAAGGAAGAGTTACTCACACCGACTGCATTCATTCAATCCACTCACAATACAGTTGCGGCTCAGATTGCATTAATGTTGAAGAGTCACAAATACAACAACACTTTTGTTCACCGTGCATTTTCATTTGAACATGCATTGATTGATGCATTGCTTCTGATGAATGAAGGCGAAGCTGCTAATGTTCTTGTTGGAGCAGTGGATGAAATTACGGATACCAGTCACACGATACTTAGTCGCTTCGGTCTTTACCGCAACAATGGAAAAAATACTAGTCTCCTGGAAACAGATACGAAAGGAACGATGTCGGGTGAAGGAGCTGCTTTTTTTCTTTTGTCAGCTGAATCTGATGATCAATGCATAGCATCTCTGGATGATTTATCGACCTTGTATGACCCTTCTGAAAAGAGTGATGTTCTTTCATGGATCAGTCAATTTCTTGAAAAGCAAAAATTATCCTGGAGCGATCTTGATTTTGTTTTGACAGGAAAGAATGGTGATCATAAACATGATCTTGCTTATTCTGACCTTGAACAAAATATCGGGAAGCAATGCAGATTCCTTAATTTTAAGCACCTCTGCGGAGAATATCCGACAGCTGCTTCATTTGGATTTTGGCTGGCAGCAAAATCTTTGAAAGACAGATCAGTTCCTTTTTGTGCTGCTTCCGAACAGCCGGTAATATCGAAGGGGAGAATTTTGCTTTATAATAGAGATCTCTCCGGACATCATAGTTTAATTCTCTTTTCAGCATGCTAAATTTCAGAAAAACGAATGTCTTGCTCATTGTTGTCATCCTGATTCTTTTTATTCTGGATCTGACGATAAAGATTTCATTTGTTTTTTATTTGCTTCCTGTACTAGCCTGGTCGGCACTAGTGTTTTATGGCTGTTACAGAGTAGATTCGGGGTTTTTCATTGAAATAAAATGCAAGGGTGATGCGTCAACAAAATTGATGGCGCTTACATTTGATGATGGCCCTTCAGCGCAAATTACACCGGGGATTCTGGATATTCTGAATGCTCAGCAGGTAAAGGCCACATTCTTTTGTATTGGCAGGAATATTGAAGGGAATGAAGCCCTGATTAAACGGATGCATGCGGAAGGCCATACAATCGGAAATCACAGCGATTCACATGCATTTTGGTTCGATATGTTTCCGGTGAGTAAAATGATGGCGGATCTGAGTCAGTTTGACTGGAAAATTAAAAACGTTCTTGGTATGCGAACAAGAATGTTTCGTCCACCTTACGGAGTTACCAACCCAACTGTAAAAAAGGTAATTTTACAAGGAAATTATTTTCCGATTGGATGGAGCATACGTTCAATGGATACAGTCATAAAGGATAAAAATAAATTGCTCGAAAAAGTTAAATCACGTTTTGCTCCGGGTGCTGTGTTGCTCTTTCATGATACCTGCGAGGTTACGAAAGAAATTCTCGAAGAATTAATCACAAATGCCAAACAACAAGGATATCAATGGGTCACAGTTGACCAGCTCTTTCGAATTCAGCCTTATGTATAGAAGTAAATTAATTGTATTTGTATTCATGCTTTTTTCCTTCTCCGGGTGGGCCCAACTTACAGGCTACTCACCGGTTGGAGATATGTCGGTTTTTCGATTGAAGTTTATGGAAGCGGCAAAAAATACTAAATCCATTCGCAGCGATTTTACCCAGGAGAAAAACATGAGCATGCTTGCGGAGAAGATTACTTCCAAAGGGAAGTTCAGTTTTAAGCAAAGTGATAAGGTGCGAATGGAATATCTTACTCCGTTCAAATACCTGATGATCATCAATGGAAGTAAGGTTTATATCCGTGATGGACAAAAGGAAAGCACCATCTCTACCAGTAGCAATAAGATCTTTCGTCAGATCAGCCAGATTATGCTGGATTGTGTCAGCGGTGCGGTGCTGAACAACAAGGATTTCAAGATTCGTGTTTTGGAAAACAAAACAAATTACCTGATTGAGATGACACCCTTAGCGAAGGGATTAAAAGAATATTTCAAAACAATCTATGTAACATCTGATAAATCTGATTATAGTGTCTCTAAGGTTGAAATGATCGAACTTTCAGGAGACAATACGATTCTCAGTTTTATCAATAAGGAAATCAATAGTGAACTGCCGGACGCTTTATTTTCTCTTCATTAGTCTGCTGTTGGTGATTACAGCTTGTACTTCCGCATACGATCATTTGCGAAAGACAGAAGTTGTTCCCTGTCCGGTTTCAACATTTAAGCCTGTTATTCCGTACGCCGTCTATTCAACAAGCGTGGATGTGCTCAACAAGCATCTCAGTGGATTGCTTGCTGTTAAATCAATTCCGGACAGTAGTATCTACACCGTTTTTCAAAGTGAAATGGGTCTTACCTATTTTGAATTTGAATGGGAGCGTAACGGAACATTTCATGCAAGAAATGTAATCAGTAAGATGAACCGGAAATCGGTTATTAATGCTCTGAGAAATGATTTTGAGCTCATGCTGATGAATAACCTTGACACAAGCAATGTCTCGACGTTCTCTGATCAGCAGGATCTATATACCCGATATCAACAGGGAAGTGGTTTTGTATATCGCGTGACCGATTCTGCTTGTACATCGCTGAAACGAATGGAGTCTGCTTCAAAAAGAAAAACAATAGTCGAAATGAATATGTTTAATACATCCGGGATTCCGGATTCTGTCTTCATTTCACATAAAAATTTTAAGTTTAATATCTCCCTTAGAAAAATCAAACAATAATGCTCACCGGATCATTTTGTACTTTAACGAACTCGCTGATTCAAGGCGATCAGATGACCACTACGCTGACTATAAATGCTGATCATGAAATATTTCAGGGTCACTTTCCGGGAATGCCAGTTGTTCCCGGAGTTTGCATGGTTGAGATGATTAAGGAAATCCTCGAAGAAGTTGTAGGGACGAAGACAAATCTGAACAAAGCAGGCAATATTAAGTTTTTACATGTGCTTGATCCGAATGTGCATGCTCAAATAAATGCGGAAATCAAAGTAAAAGAACTTCCTCATGGTTGGAATGTGTCCGCTAAATTGTTTAAGGAAGATATTGTTTTTTTTAAAATGGACGCCGGGTTTCAGCCTTCCTGAACCGGATAGTTCCAGAAATATATTTTAAGTGCAACATTTTCTTTTTTATTTTTTTAATTAACATTAGTTGTTAAAATTCCTTTGAATTGTTAGCGTACATGTTAAACTTTATGTTAAAAATTAACAAGAGGCACAATTGTTCCTGCAATTGTTTTTGATAAAAAGGAAAAGTTATATTAACCATATTTATTTTAATTTTTGAATTTGAAGTGTAAATGCTCATAGATTCCAGCTCTTTAGCCTGAAAGTAATTTTAGGAATTTTCAATTAATTATTTGAATTAACATTTTCTCTTCATCCTTCATCTCCTCGTTATTTTGTGTTAACACAAATTAGGATTTGAATTTCGTGAAGAAAGGAATCGCAAATTTGGTCTGCGATGATTCAAACCTTATTTCATTTTTCAGCTGGACGGGTGGGCCACACATTATTGAAAAATAATGATAAAGTGTTTGTTTTCTTTTGGTTTTGGTTACTGGCGTTTCCTGAAAATAAATGACCTGTACTTTAACGACAAAATAATTAAGACATGGTGGCTTACCCGACCAGGTGAAAAATAAAAACATCTAAATGTGTTAAACTAAAAAAAACGCTATGAAAAAAATCTTTACCTGGCTGATTTTAATCTGCCTGATTTCAACGGGAACAGTTTTCGCTCAATCCCGGACCATCACCGGGAAGGTCACTTCGAAAGAAGATGGCATGACCATTCCGGGTGTTTCTGTGGTTGTCAAAGGGACCTTAATTGGTACTGTGACCGACATCAATGGTGTTTATTCTATTGATGTCCCTGCTTCAGGCAAGATTCTTACATTTTCATCTCTTGGAATGAAATCAAAAGAAGTTCCGGTTCCGACGGGTTCAACTTTTGATCTGGTCATGGAATCAGATGTGTTGAAGCTGGATGAAGTTGTTGTTACAGCGAATGCTATCCAACGTGAAAAAAGAAGTTTGGGTTATGCAGTAACTTCAGTAGGAGGAGAGGAACTAACAAAAGGCCGTGATCGTAGTGTACTCAATTCGCTGCAGGGAAAAGTTGCCGGAGTTCAGATTAGTAATGGTTCCGGTAGTGTAGGTAGTTCTACACGTGTTGTAATCCGGGGAGGGACATCATTCCTCGGAAATAATCAGCCTTTGTATGTAGTGGATGGAATTCCGATTGATAATGCGTCCTATGAGACCGGCGATAACCTGAACAGACAGGTGGATGCCGGTTCAAGAGCGAATGATATCAATCCGGAAGACATTGAATCGGTGACTGTGCTGAAAGGTCCGGCCGCTGCAGCATTGTACGGTTCACGCGCATCGAATGGCGCCGTCATGATTACAACCAAGACCGGTAAAAATCTGAAGAAAGGTTCTGAAAAGAATGCGGAAATGAGCTTTACAAGCGGGATCTCATTTGAATCTCCATTGAAGTTGCCAGAGTTTCAGAATGAATATGGACAAGGTCTTTTCAAACAACCGGACCTTCGCGAGAATACAAGCTGGGGTGCTCCTCTGAATGGAGAAGTTTTACCATGGGGAAATACTGTAAATGGTGTTCAATTGAGCAAACCATATTCAGCTGTAAAGGATAATGTGAAAGATTTCTTTGATTTGGGAAGAACTTATACCAATGATCTTTCGCTTTCAGGGGGTGGAGAGAAATCTACATACTATATGTCGATTGGAAATGTAAAACAGTTTGGTATTATGCCAGGTACAGAGTACAATCGTACTTCTTTCAAAGTTTCCGGTACAACACAACTCGCTAATAGATTCAACAGTTCTGCTTCTGTATATTATATCAAATCGAAGGGAGATCTCTCCATACAGGGACAGCAAACAAGTTTGTCGGCATGGGAAGACATCATTCAAACTCCCCGTGATATCAATTTACAGGATTTGAAAGACTACACTGCGCCATACAACAATCTGGATAATTTCTATAGTCCCTATACGACCAATCCTTATTTTGCTTTGAATGAAAATTCATATCAGAACAATGTGGATCACGTAATTGGCAATGTGATGTTGGGTTATAAAGCGAACGACTGGCTTGATGTAAGCTATCGTATCGGTACTGATTTTTATGATGATAACCGTGAGGAGATCAACGCGATCATCGCCTTTACTCCGGGTTCACCAAATGATATACAAGGAGCAGGCACTTCTCCGGGAAGATATGAAGTGACGAATTACACCAGCCGCGAAATCAACTCTGATCTCATGGTGAACGCGAAGAAAAAATTGACGGATAAAATTTACATGAATGTACTTTTGGGGCACAACGTCCGTGAAAAACGTACAACCGGACAAATCTCTACCGCCAACGCGTTGGTAGTTCCCGGATTTTATAATCTTGCAAA
Source organism: Bacteroidota bacterium (assembly GCA_016720935.1). NCBI lineage: Bacteria > Pseudomonadati > Bacteroidota > Bacteroidota bacterium. Next base: position 1,018,527 of record JADKJP010000007.1, on the reverse strand, counting down.
TGCTCAGGGTGCTCCAACAGTTGGCAATACTTTGATACTTGATCGTTTGTATGGAGTATATGGCAGCATTGATTTGTCATACAACAATTACCTCTTTCTTGGATTGACAGGACGTAACGATTGGTCATCCACTTTGCCTGTTAAAAACAATTCCTTCTTTTATCCGAGCGTGAATGCTTCGTTTGTCTTTACTGACGCTTTCAAAATCAGTACCAACACATTTAACTTTGGTAAGATCATGGCCAGCTACGCGAAAGTTGGTAAAGCAGCTGCGCCTTATGTTCTGACCAATACATATCAGGCTCCGAATATCACGGATGGACATGCAAATTCTCTCCTGAATTTCCCGGTGAATGGTGTTGCCGGATATACCCTGGGTGATGTGGTTTCCAACCCTGATCTCAAACCGGAATTTACCCGTGCAATTGAAATCGGAGTTGATCTTGCATTCTTCAATGATCGCGTTGGGATTACAGCGGATTATTATGATAATGTGAGTGATGGACAAATTTTCACTGCTCCATTCCCTGCTTCTTCAGGCTATCTTGGAAAAGTGATCAACGCTGGTAAATTCTCAAACAAAGGGATAGAAGCATTGTTGCGTTTGACGCCTGTTGATTCCAAAAAAGGAATTCGTTGGGACATCTCTTTTACCTATACAAAGAACAAGAGTTTAGTGGAAGATATTTATCCCGGACTCGATCAGATTTCTCTCAATATTGGACAAGCTCCTTTCAGTGCGAACCCCGGAAATTCATTTACAGGAGGAGCCATTGTATTGCAGGAAGGACAGCCATATGGATCATTGCTTATGACCAGTTTCGAACGTGATCCGAATGGAAATGTCGTTGTGGATCCTAATACAGGCTATCCAATCATTGCAGCTGAAGATCAAATCCGCGGAAATATTCAACCGGATTACCTCGCCGGTATGACCAATAAACTTACGTACAAATCATTCTCGTTTGGATTCACATTTGATGTCAGGAAGGGTGGAATGATGTTTTCAAGAACAAAGAGTACAATGACATTTGCAGGCACTGATCCGATCACTACTTACGGTGACCGTGAACCTTTTGTCATCCCCGGAAGTGTGGTCCAAAATGCGGATGGATCATATAGCGCAAACACAACACCTGTTCAGGATGTACTTACCTATTGGGCGAATTTTGTCAGTTCGACGGGAGGAGAAAATTTGATCGATGCATCTTACATTAAACTTCGCGAACTCAGTTTGTCATATTCAATTCCAACAAAACTCATTCGCAAATCGCCTTTCAGCGCGATTGTATTTAGTGTGAGTGGAAGGAATTTGTGGATCAAGACTCACAAAGACAATCATTACATCGATCCGGAAGCCAGTTCATTTGGTAACGGTAATGCGCAGGGATTTGAATACGGTACCCTGCCTTCTGTGAAAAGTATCGGAGCAAATGTTCGTCTTACGTTCTAATCTTAAAACATCCTGAAATGAAAACATCAATTATAAAATCTATATTCTTCGTTTCTCTGTTTACTGTATTTGTCTCTTGTGAGAAAAACTACCTTGATGTAAACACAGATCCAAATCATCCTCTTGAATTAAAACCCAAACAGATCTTACCTGCTGCCATTGGCCACACAGCTTATGTCATGGGGAATGATTACCAGATTCTCGGAGGTTATTGGAGTCAGTTCTGGACACAGGGTCCAACCGGAAACCAGTACAATGTGTATGATCAATACCTGATCTCCAATACTACGTTTGATCGTCAGTGGTCAGATTTATATGCTTCACCATTGATGGACTTCAACGATATCATTCGTTTGAGTGCCGGTGGCAATACAAAGTATTCCGGTATTTCCTACATCATGCAGGCCTATACGTATCAGGTGTTGACAGATTTGCATGGAGATGTTCCTTTTACGGATGCGCTTCAGGCGGAATCAGGAGTGTATGCGCCTCATTACGACTCTCAGGAGAAAATTTATGATGGTCTGATTACTTTGATCGACAAAGGTATTGCAGCGATTACTTCTTATGCAGGTGACGATGTTTATCCACAGGAAGATGATTTCATCTATGGTGGTGACATGGATTTGTGGATTCGTTTCGCGAATACTCTGAAATTACGAGTGTATATGCGTCAGTCTGAAATTCGTCCAAATGTAGCTCAGGCAGGTATTCAGCAGATGATCGCGGATGGTGCACAGTTTATCGGTGATGGTGAGGATGCAGCCATGCTTTTTTATGACGCGAATTTCAATCAGAACCCTTTGTACATGCAAATCGTTTCCTTGGGATCATTCAATGTACTTGCAAGTAATACCGCATTGAATTACTTAAAAAGCAATAATGATCCGCGTATCGATGCTTTCTACAGACCTGCAACTTCAGGAGACAGTGTTGGTTTGCAAAACGGAATCAATCAGGGCGAAGGCAAACTTCCCGGTTTTGGAGGTCAGACAGTTGTTTCAGGATGGTTTTCCAAACCCAGCTTTACTGTGGCAGGTCCGGAGTCTCCTGTATTCTTCCTGAGTGCTGCGGAGAGTTATTTCCTGCAAGCGGAAGCCGTTACAAGAGGCTGGATGAGTGGCGATGCTAAAGCTCTTTATGAAAGTGGTGTAAATGCTTCCTTCGCATATTGGGGCTTTGATCCTGCTGATGCGGCTGCTTACATTGCTCAGCCGGCTATCGCATTTCCGGATGCTGGTACTCAGGCAGATAAAATCAAAGCAATCATTACCCAAAAATGGATTTCCATGTGCGGATCAGAGTGTGTAGAAGCGTGGAATGAATGGAGAAGAACAGGTTATCCAGATTTCTTAGTTATTTCTGCTACCAGTCAGATTGGTAATCGATTCCCGAGTATCCTTTTCTATCCTAACTCTGAACAAACATTAAACCCGAATACCCCTGCTCAGCACGTCATCACTGACAAAGTCTGGTGGGATGTGAACTGACCCCTTTCGATTAATTTCAGCCCTGTGCATCTGAGTTTCCCTCTCAGTGTACAGGGCTTTTTTATTTTATATTAGAGGCAAATATTCCGGGTAAAGGGTCGTTCAATAGGATCAGGAAACCCTGGCCGGCAATATGTTTTTGATACATGGTATGAGGTATTAAGTATTAAGTATTAAGTATCAAGTATCAGATCGAGATTACCAGATCTTATTAACTTTTCCAATCTCTAACAACAACCAACAACCAACAACTAACAACTACTCTTAACAAAGATTAACAGGGTAAAAAGTGAAACTCACGCTTCATTTTTTAGTTTTACATCATTGAAGTATTCTTGTATTCCCTTCTTTTTAAAGTATCATTCTTTACAATCATCCCCACAATGCAAAGATTCATTCTGCTGCTATTCGTTTTAATTAGTTTATCTACGCTCGGAAACGATACAACCAAAGTATGTATTGCTTCACGAATTGCAGTGCCACCGAAAATTGATGGCGTATTGAATGAAGCCTTTTGGGCTGACATCAAGCCGGTATCGGATTTCGTAATGAACAGACCGTTAGAAGGAGGGAAGCCTACTCAACTGACCGAAGTACGGATTGCTTACGATAACAAAGCGGTATATGTCGCGGCGATGTTGTATGATGAAAATCCCGACAGCATCCTCCATGAACTGGGAAATCGTGATGACGGTCTGAACGCTGATTACTTTCGTTTTGTAATTGATCCTTACAATCTTCGTCAGGATGCTTTTGATTTTGGAGTCTATGCTTCCGGTGTTCAGACTGACGCGAAATTTACGGACCCGACTTTTAATGCAGTTTGGGAAAGTGCAGTAAAAATCAATAACAAAGGCTGGAGCGTAGAAATGAAAATTCCATATTCAGCCATTCGTTTTCCAAAAAAACCTATCCAGGAATGGGCGTTTCAGACGACTCGTAATATCCGACGCTTTAATGAGTTTGATCAATGGAGCCTGACTCCTTCAGATGCCGCGAACGCACAGGTTTACTGGGGTTTGCTGAAAGGAATGGAAAATATTCAGTCGCCACCACGTTTATCCATTACTCCATACGCATCCGCATATTTTGAACGTTCACCTGATTATGCTTCGGAAACCGAATATCATTATTCAAATTCATTCTCCTATAATGTTGGCGCGGATTTAAAATACGGAATTGATGATCGATTTACCCTTGACATGACTCTCCTCCCGGATTTCGGTCAGACACAATCCGATAATAAGGTAAAAAATCTCAGTTACAGGGAAATTAATTACAACGAAAACAGATCCTTCTTCAAAGAAGGTACAGATTTGTTTTCAAAAAATAGTTTATTCTATTCAAGACGGATAGGGAAGACGCCCACTTTCTTTTATTCTGTTCTTGATTCTTTGCAGGAGGGTGAAACAATTGAAGAGAATCCATCACAGACGAAACTGATCAACGCATTCAAAATATCCGGGAGAAGTAATTCAGGTCTGGGTTTTGGTTTGTTCAATGCCGTTACCAACAACATGTATGCTGAGTTGCAAAACAAGGCCGGTGTAAGACGTAAGGTGCTTACTGAGCCTCTGACAAATTACAATGTGCTTGTATTGGATCAGCAAATCAATGATTATTCAAATTTCTATTTCATCAATACCAATGTTTCCCGGACAAAGAAATACAATGATGCGAATGTAAGTGGTACCGGATTCACTTTTGCCGATAAGAAAAACCGTTACGCGGTCGATGGTAGTTTTGCATTGAGTCAACAGCTCGAAAAGGATCCGACGGAATCAAATGTCTATACATCACTCTTTGGTCATAAATATTTTTTTGGTGCACGAAAAATAAGTGGTAAGTACCAGTTTGGTATAAGCAGAACATTTACAGGAGATACATACAATCAGTTGGATCTTGGGTATTATACCTTACCGAATTTTCAGAATACAAGAGGCTATTTTACATTTCTGTGGTTCAAACCCTGGAAGAAATGGCTTGAAGGTAATCTGAACCTCTCCGTTGATTATTCTCAAAACCCTCAAACAAAAAAGCAAACACTTTTTCAGTTGGGTATTGATGGATACGCGAATCGGGTAAGCTATAATTCCTATTTCTTTGGAGGTGGTTACACGCCAACAACCGGTTATGATTACAATGAACCTCGCGTACCCGGAAAATTCAACAAAACTGTGAAGCTATGGTATGCATATGCAGGATTCAGCAGCGATTATAGAAAGAAACTCGCTGTCGATTTTAATTTCAATCCAAGTAATTTCATAGGAAGATTTGTAGGAGAAGGATTTGGAATCAGTACTACTATTCGTTATCGCTTCAATGATAAATTTACATTGAAGCTTATCAACAGTTACAATTATGATCCCTACAACTTAGGAGTAGCGGATTATTCTAATCCTGATACTATCATCTACGGACTAAGAATCATGAATACTTATGAAAACATCTTGTCCGGAAAATATATCTTTAAAAATGACATGGCGTTAACTTTGAACGCAAGACATTACTGGACAACCGGTAACTATCGTAAGTATCTTACATTGATGGATAATGGCGATCTGGTGGATAATAATGTCTATTCCGGTGAAAATAATTTTAATTACAATGTTTTCAATATTGATTTTGTATACAGCTGGCAATTTGCGCCCGGAAGCAATCTCTCGATCGTTTATAAAAACGATATAGAAACCCAAACCAGCAAAGTCACAACTGATTTGTTTGATGATCTGAAACACACCATCAGTCAGCCCCAGACAAATAGTATTTCCATAAAGGTTCTCTATTACCTTGATTACCTTTCCCTGAAACGCAAATCAAAAGCCTAAATAGTCAAACTATTTACTTTGTACATTTTACCAGAAAAAAGCATCTTTCCTTAAGTAACAATTCGTGCATTCGTGGCAAACCTAACAGGAAAGTAAAAACGCCGGCTATTCGCCAGCGTTTTTGTGTTTCATGTTAAGAGAAAAGGTTGAATGTTTGTAGGCTTTTCAGGAGAGGCGCCAAAACCAGTGTGATTGATGACTCAAAGATGCATCAGGAATCAGCTGAAAACTATGTGAAGTGTACCAGTGGCTTTTCCTGTGGATAACTGGTCCGGAAAAGCCTACTGGTGGCGGTTTTCAGGCCATACACTGAAAATTTCAATTTCAATTCCGGATATTTTGAAAAGGCTGTTTTACCTGTTTTACACCATTGTTAATATTTTTTCCTTTTAATATTGCCCTCGAATGATTTCATTGCAGTGAATTCAAAATGTAATTGCAAATGACTGAAGCTATTCACTGGGATAAAATTGCAAAAACCTACGAAGAAGAAATTTTTGATGTCTTTAAATCCAGTAAAAAAGGAAAATTAAAAGGTATCGTTCAAAAATATGCCGGAAAAGGAAAATTCGCGGTCGATTTCGGTTGCGGAACCGGAAAAGCATTGCCCTTACTGGCACCATTGTTTTATAAGGTACTCGCAGTAGATATTTCTCAAAAATGTCTGGACATCGCCAAAACTGCCGGCTATAAAAACGTAGAATTTGAGCGTGTTGATCTTGCCGCACCAAAGAACAAGATTCCGCCTGCAGATTTTGCCTTTTGCTGCAATGTCGCTATCGGAGACAACAACAAACGGAATTTTTCCATTTTAAGAAATGTGTTGAAGTCATTGAAAAAAGGTGGAACGGCAGTGATTGTTATTCCTTCGCTTGAATCCGCGTCATTCTCCGCGATGCAAATGTTGAAAGTGTACGAAAGCGAAGGCGTGAAGCATCACGATATTCCTAAAGAAGAATTTGATCACCTTACTCCGGCCCATCATGAACTGATTCAGAAAGGTATTTTTCACATCGACGGACATCCGACCAAACATTATCTTTTCGCGGAATTGTATTCATTTTTGAATGCCGGAAATTTCGAGATTCAGAATATCGACCGTCTCGAATACAGCTGGGACACCGAAATTACCTCACCCCCGAAGTGGCTGCGTGATCCTTATCCATGGGATTGGGTAGTAGAAGTGAAGCGGGTTAAATAGCAGGTATCACGCAAGTGTGCGAAGAAATACTTTGCGCCCTTTGCGCCGATTGGGCGAAATAAAATTATTCTTTTATAAACCGTATCACTTCTCCTCCTTCTAAGGCTAAGAAGTAAATTCCGGATCCAAAATCCGAAAGATCTATCGTTGTTTCCTTTTCCAGGAGTGTGATCACTTTCAAAACCCTCCCGGTTATATCCGTTATCCTGCAGCCACTTTTTTGTTGAGGGTTTTTATTACTTATCGAAAGTTGACTCTGAACCGGGTTTGGGAATATGCTGAGTGATTGTTCATTTTCTATCTCAGGTGTTTTTAATGTTGTAGTCCGGATATCATAATAAAGCGAAGCCACTCCGGCATCTCTTTCAAAAAAAACAACTCCCGCGTCCGATAAAATGGATGTTATTGCCGGATATGTATCGTCATCGGTACATTCAGGGATAAAATCATTGAATGTTTCCGGACTGGAAAATACCGTTGGTGTCGCGGATGAAACGGATAAGAATTTCATTTCCGCTTGCCCGGATGTCGTTTGTGAAAAATAAACCACGTACATCCCTGAATCGTTTTGATTTTTATAGGAGGTGATATCAAAACAACCAATACTCGTTGTACCTCCTCCGGTTATAGTCGTTTCAGGTCCGTATGATGAACCGTTCAGGGTGCTCAACCTGTATTTTAATTCTGTGAGTGTATCGCCCTCTGTGTAGACGAACCATACATTATCATTGACTTTGCACGAAGCAAACATGGATCTCTCAGGTCCGGCTGAAACCATTGGAAAAAAGCCTCCGGACTGAATCGTTCCGGGAGCTGTTTCATCAAATACCATAGTACGGATATCAGAAGTAGTGACCGTCGTCAGTGGCGGGCCAAAATAATTCAGGATAAGACGGTCGCCATCCATGGAAACTCTTGGTTGCGCAGCATGCACAGAAACATTTCCGCTACTTCCGGTCCAGGTGTGTCCGCCATCAGTTGAGCTATTATAATATAGAAAATCCGTGCTGCTTTCATCAGTAAACAAATACAAGGAGTTGCTGTTAGGCGAAGCCGCAACATCAAAATCTGAAATCTGACGTAAGGTGTATGACGTTCGCGTATGTGATTGCAGACTGTAGAAGTAAAGCGAGGACCCTTGCTGATAGGCACAATAAACCGAATCAGTTCCAGTTACGACTAGTTTTGATTTCGCGACAAGCTGACCATTGCTTAGATTAGTTACCAATGACCATGTTGCACCTAAATCAGTTGATTGCAAAATATTAATTCCTCTTTGTCCGCTTATTCCCGATGGAACTGAGCAATACAAGGTGCCATTGGAAGTCGCGACCAGTGAGGGTCTTCCGACAGACTCTGAGTGTACAAGCACGTCATTCCCCCAGGAAAATGCATTTTGAAAACAGACAATGGCAGTAAGAGTGAGTAAAAGTCTTTTCATTTTGAATAATTTAAAATCCGGATTTCATGACTTGTATCACGAAATCCGGAATCAAATGGTGATTGTTGTTGTGTTTACAATTTAATGAACCGATGATTCTCTTCGGTCGTTGTTTGCAGAAGATAGATCCCGCTGCTTAGTTCATGTACATCAATTGAGTTGTCTGCATTCTTCAAATTGGTAGTAAGGATGATTTTGCCACTAATGTCACGAATGTTGATTTCTTGATTTGGCACTTGAGAATTAATTTTTATTTGTAAAAAATCCTGGACCGGGTTTGGATAAATACTCAGTACATCTTCAATTGGTTTTTCATCAACTGAAACGAGTGCTGAGCGTAAGTCAAAATACAATTCCGGTGAACCCATGCCGATTTCTACAAAGATTGTGGCAGCATCGCCACCCATTGAAAAGACTGTCGGATAAGTACTGGCATCAATGCATTGCGGGTTGAAATCATTGATAATTTCATCGGAGCTGAATGTGGTTGGAGATAACGTGGAAGCGTAAGTGAACAACATCTGACCTTGTGGAGGTAATCCTTCAGCATAATATACCAGAAACATTCCCTGGTCAAAGGCGTTCATAAAAGGCGCAATGTCAAAACAGCCTGTGGTATTGGCGGCGCTAATAGGTACAAGTGTTTCCGCTCCGTATGAGGCGCCATCGTCAGTGCTGAGCATGTATTTTAGTACAGGTGCACTGTCGCCTTCGGAAAAGACAAACCAAACCAGTCCATTCATGATAACCGATGCATACTGAGTACGTACCGGCCCGGCTGCGACCATGTCAATGAATGTGCTGGATACAAGTGTGCCCGGTACGGTTTCATTGTAAATCGCGGAACGAATGATGGAAGTAGCAGTATCGGTTAAAACGGGTCCATAGTAATTCAAAATAAGCCGAGAACCTGTCAGACAAATTCTTGGATGTGCTCCGTTCCCTGTTACCAGAGCAGTACTTCCCGTCCACGTATAACCTCCGTCTGTACTCGAATAACGGTGAATATTGTTGTCACCTGAATCATCGGTGTAAAGATATATCGCGTTTCCGTTTGGAGAAGCTGCTAAATCAAAATCAGAGATGGGTACAGTTGTGAAAGGTGTCGTAATTCCAGATTGTATACTATAGAAAAACAGATCAGAACCAATCTGGTATGCGCAGTAAACCGAATCGGTTCCGGTGACCACCAGTTTGGACTTGTCAACCCATAGACCGCTTCCAAGATTGATTATCGGATTCCAGGTCTGACCCATGTCTGTTGATTCAAAAATATCCATGCCGCCCACTCCACTGAAACCGCGGGATGAGGAGCAATACAAGGTTCCTGAAGCTGTCGCAACCAATGATGATCTCCCGGTGGGTTGTGCCTGAACAAAAACATCGCTACCCCAGGGATAGGCACTTATACTATATAGAAGTACAAGACAACAGAGTAAAGTTTTTTTCATTTTTTTCTGATTTTAGGGTGAGGGTAAAAATATTTCAAGTATCAGTTTTACGAAAGATACAAAAAATTGGGATTTTTAGAAAATTGCAGAGAAAAGATGGTGAATGATATCGGTGTGCAATATTAAAAACGAAGAGTTTTCTCCAATTTATTTTACTACATTTATATACTTTGAAAATTAAAGTGCAATAATTTTCAGAATTCATGATGTTGATTTATTTCGTTTGAGTAATTATTTTATTTATGAATTAAATTTATAGATGACCCGAAACAAATTATTTGCAATCTTTTTTATTGTCTTTTGGTTTGCGGTGATTGACAATTCTTTCGCACAAACAATTTACACGGATACGATTCCTGTCCATAATGCTTTTTGTAAAGTTTTACGTGTCTCTCCTGATGATCATGTCTGGGTAGGTACTACCAATCGTGGAATCCTGGAATTCGATGGTTCTAATTGGAATGTCTATTCTTCTACAACAGGATATCCTATCAATAAAGTAAATGATGTTGCCTTTGATGGACAAAAAACTTGGATTGCAACCGATTCCGGGTTGGTTAGATTAAATAGTAGCGGTTATTTTTATTTTACCCCGTCAAACAGTAGCTTAAATTCTTTATTTGTAAAAAAAGTACTTTTTGATGGAGCACTCTTATGGGTCGGAACAGATAGTGCCTTGTTTAATTTTGATGGATCTTCATGGGTGAAATATGATTCCTCCAATTCAATTTTAAAATCTTCTGAAATCAAAGCAATAGGGAAGAACAATTTTGGAATTTATGTTGCTCAGGAAAGCGCCGTTTTTGTATTTCACAATGCCCAATGGATAAAGTTAAATTATTATTTTGTTAGTAGATTTGTTACTGATCGAACCGGCAGAATCTGGCTTGAAGGATCATTTGTTTATCCAACAAGTTTTACATTTGACACTTTGGTTTGTGATGCTGTTTCTGAAATGCGAATAGATCCCTGTGAAACAAATAATATTTTATATTTCGATCCATTTTACGTGTTAGGGCAGGATAGCATTGGGGAGCTAATTGCACTTTCTTCAAGCAGATACAATTGGATGAAACTCTCATCAAATTTACAAAATGCTAGCATATTTGTGCAAAATGCCGCATTGATCTTTGATCTGAATACAAGCTATAATACGTTTGATTTTGATTCGCATGGTAAATGCTTTGTTGTACGGGGATTGGCGAATGTTGCCAACCCAACTTTAAAAAGTACATTTTTTTCAGATCTGAATGAAGTTGTAGATACTTCAAACTGTCCATGGTTGGATATCAATAATGCCAGGGTTAGAATAATGAACAATGGATCAAATTTTTGGGATCAGGTTGGAAAGCCCAATTATGAAACGCCAAAGAATTCTTTGAAGTGTGCAATCTTTGCCGAAGGAATTTGGATGGGCGGACTGGATGATCAGGGTGATTTGCATATTGCAGCGCAAACCTATCGTCAAAGTGGAGATGATTACTGGCCCGGACCTTTGGATACGCTTTCCGGAATGGCAGATAGCGCTAGTAAGGTATTGTATGATAATGTTTGGAAAATCGACAAATCTACAATTGATACTTTCAGACTGAAGTTTCTGGATGGATCTGTTTCCAATGGAAGTTTTTCTGTTCCCGATATAATATTAAACTGGCCGGCTCAAGGGTCAGGAAATTTCAGTCGGCATCTGGCACCCTTTGTTGATTTTAATCAGGATGGAGTTTACGATCCCTTCGATGGAGATTATCCAAAGATCAAAGGTGATCAGATGATCTGGTGGATCATGAATGATAATTTTAGTCAACATGAAGTCACGGGAACACCAAACAATCTTGGTGTGGAAATACATGCTTCCGCTTATGCTTTCAATTGCCCTTCGGTGAGTGACGATGATTCGGTTATTAATTATACTACATTCTATTCATATGAAATAATTAACAGGAGTCCGTATAATTACCATGATTTCTACATGGGAATTAGTACGGATATTGATTTGGGAAATGGATTTGATGACTATGCAGGATGTGATTCTTCGCGGAGTTTTGCCTACGGGTATAATGGTGATTCAATTGACGAGGGTAGTCATGGATATGGTTTGAATCCCCCGATGATCAATTTTGTTTTACTGAAAGGACCCTTGGCTCCACCGGGTGATGGTGTTGATAATGACAGAGATTTTATTATAGATGAATCTGATGAGTCGCTAAAAATGACGGGGTTTATGTTTAATTACGGAGGGCCTTTTGTGGATGGCAATCCTAGTACAGCAATTCATTATTACGATCGAATGAAAAGTCTTTGGAAGGATGGCTCACCTATGACCTATGGTGGCACAGGTTATTCCAATGATTCTGCCCGTATACCGGAGAAATTTATGTTTACGGGTGTACCTTATTCAGGTAATGGTTGGACTGAACAAACTCCCGGAAATGGATCTATACCAAATGAACCTTATGATCGTTCTTTTGTGAGTACGGTGGGACCTGCATTCCTTCCTGCTAATGGTAGTGTTACACTTGATTACGCTTATGTTTATACAAGAGATCAAAATAATCCGAATGGATTGACCACCTCCATTGCAAGAAATTATTTTGATGTTGCAAAAGTACAGTCATGGTTTGATAGAGACAGTTTCCCATGTTATACAAATACAATAGGAATTCATGAACTGACAGGCATGAGGCAACTCACTGTTTTCCCTTCTCCCGCGATTTCTTCAGTAAAAGTCTCCGGTGGACCTCAGACATTTTTTCATGCCGAAGTAGCGGTTTATAACATGATGAGTGAGTTGGTTTATTTTAAACAAAATCAGAATGGAGATATTGTCATCCCGATAGAAAAGCTGAAGCCCGGCATTTATAATATTCATTTGAAAACAAAAAATCAATCTTATTCTGGAAGATTCATCAAAGAGTAAAGACAAAAACTATATAGTAGCAGCTAACATTGAAATGGATCAGGAAGAAAGAGTCTGCTCATTTTTTCAAAAACAGATCCCTCGCCAATATTTCATTTCTCGAATTCAGCAGACTTACAGAATACGATCCACTTGAAAGCGCATTGGTTTCTAAGGTTAAAATATTAGAACCTTCACTTACAACTTTTTCTTCCCTGATAATTTCTCTTCCGGATATATCGTAAATGATGATGGATACATTGTTATTACCGGAGTTATCAAATAAAATATTTAAGGCATCGCTAACAGGATTTGGGAAACAGGAAACAGGATAGAGATCTGATTTCTTATGGATGGCAATCACAGATGAATAAGTGAATTGTCCATCGTAGTCGACCTGTTTTAATCTGTAATAGCTCACCTTTCCCGGAGGATGCATATCCGGTGCTTCATAGTTCAGCAGACTCGTGCTATTGCCGGCTCCGGAAATTCTTTCAAAAGAAGTAAAGGTGCTTCCATCTGCGGAGTGTTCAAGCTGGAAATACTGATTGTTTAATTCACTCGCTGTTGTCCAGTGTAAAATATTTTTCTCACCTGCATTTTCTCCGGTAAATGAAATCAGTTCCACAGGTAATGAAATAGGAGTGCCCAGTCCGGTTCCAAATACACCGAATCCATTCATTCCTGTTCGTATAGTATTTGCAGGCGTGCTGCCCGGATCGCAAGTGCCACTCAGCGTCCATGTAACTGCGCTTGGCGGGCTAACTGTACTTTGAAGAACGGTAGCAAAATTGCCCGTCGGTGTATAATTCAGATTCCCCAACACAGCATCAAATGTTCCGCTCGTTGGATTCGCGGAAGCATTGATGTTCCAGTAGCCATTGTCAAGAACATTGGATAAGCTGTAATTGTAATTCGAACAATCGTTTGAAACCGGGCCAACAGGAACAGTCGCGTACGTTTGGAAATTTGCAACCAGATCTGGAATAAGTGTATTGGTGGTAAATGTTATGTTCGCGTTTTGGAAACCTTTTACTGCATGCCCAACAGGGAAGTCATAACTGTTCGGTAAACCATCGATGAACCTCCGTAAGTTTCCCTGGACAAAACTTGTTGGATTGAAATTGAAAACCGAAACCGGATCGGTATTCTGCATTGTTACTTCTAAGCCGGGAGTAGTGATGATTTTACCTCGCGACAAGTCAAGAGTGCCCGTAGATCCAATCAGCATATTGTTTCCGATCAGATTTACACCCGGACCGGCATGATTCATCACAACATTTTCTAGCGTCAAAACACCTCCGGGAGAATAATTTTGAGCGGCAGTGCCATTAAATTCCAGGAAACCGCCGGGAACTACATTTGTAAAAGTTGTATTGCCTGCTGCATTGTTGAAGTTGCCGCCGACTTTGATGTATTTGTTATTTGTGTTGAAGACACTGGTAACATTACTCGTGGTAAAATTACCTGCGATATCCATGTCTGCATTCGTACTGGCTGGACCTGTTTTTGTGATGGTCACATTTCCCAGTTTGTTCGCACCGGTGAGAGCGCCATCAAAGGTTTGAGAAACCGCGCCATTGTTCATCACAATTGTTGACGTGGGTGATGCATTAATCGTTCCAAAATTATTCAAGTCGCCACACACAGTAACTGTTACTCCCGGATTGATAGTGAGACTCGCTCCGCCAAGGATATTAATCGTTTGCACTGTTGTGTTCGCGGAAATTACAGGCGGAATCGGGGATGGGAAAATATTCGTAGTGACACCACAAGCAGGAACATTACAACCATTCCAGTTTGTACCAGTTGCCCAGGCATTGTTAGTCGCTCCCGACCAGTTGATGACCGGAGAATTTCCTATTCCCGCTGTGGACCCTGTGAAATCAAGCGTGTAGCCTCCGGTGGTATAACTGTAATTCGATAAAGCGAGGACAATTGTTTGTCCTGCCACGACGGGTAATGGATCCTGAAAATTGAAAGGTGTCCCGGCAGCGGGAACAGGATTCTGCATTCCGCATAAATTGGAAGGAGATCCGTTCCAATTACATCTTACAGGTGCAAGAGTATTGTTTAAAATGTCATTGCAGGTTGATGTCGTTAAATCATACATGATCCAGTCATAGAATCCGAATGGATGTGTATGCGTCCATGCAAGCAAACCCGGTGTATTGATGTGAATAGTATACCATACGATATTCAATTCTCCCGCGAGCAAACAACCTGAATTGAATCCTGCCGGATTGATATCCGGATTACTCACATTGCCCGGGTTTGGAATTTCGGGAACTAACCCGCATCCGAAGAAACTCACAGGTTGGTTGATCACCTGGTTGCCGCAAACAGGAATAGCACCCAGACAATCCTGGTTGTTGAATCCTGATTGTGAAATACTATCCGATGCCATGATATTGAATGAACCGGTGAGGTTGCCAACTCCATCAACACGAATAAATAATGTTGATCCGGGTGTAAGTCCTGTCAATTGTAATGTTGCCGCAGTTGTCAATCCACCACAACCCAATGCGGAATTGTCATTGCATCCTGCTGCAAGAGGTGTTAGTGAAGCGCATGTACCGGTAAATACTTCAATCTGATTATCTACTATGGAAACAATTTGTGTCTCTATTGCAAGCAATCCGGATGCTGGAACAGTCGCCTTATACCACACTGTATTCATATTGCCCGGATCAAACCAGCAGGAAGGCGCTGCTGCTTCACCGGCGCCGGTAGAACAATTGTTATCACCCAGCACAAATGTTCCCATTGGAAGATTGATCGCGTTGCACGGCTGATCATTCACAGCCCCTGAACCAAAGGATGCAATAGAAAGATCATAACTGACTGCTGCAGGAGGAGCCCAACTGTCGATCACGATATAATAAGTTCCCGCGAATGGGAGTGTTACATCTGTCACAAGCGGAGAGAATCCTCCGTCAGTGGCAATACAGGATCCTGAACCCGGACAACCAAAATAAACCTGAAAGCCCATCAGTGATGTAGAGCCATTGTTAATGGTAATACTGATACATTGGTTTCCGGGAGAGAGAAGTGAATAAACTTTGTCTTCACCTGAATTATAAACTGTTGCACATGTACCCGGTGTCAGATCATTGTAATCGTCTCCCATACATGCTGTCGTTTCATTCACAACGTTGAAAGGCAAAGAACCAATTACAACCGGATTAGCACAGGTTGCGCCAACAGCGCTTGCACTTACTGAGGAGATAAACAGATTGTCATAATCATTACAACTAAAGTTTCCATCGTCCAATACCAGATAATAAGTTGTTCCGGCATTCACCGTAACACACATACTTTTACTTCCATCGTAATCTTCCACATTGGCAACACAATTTCCCATGATGCCGGAGCAACCACCTACCGGACAATCATCATACAAGGTGAGTGAAGTCGCGAAGGCGAGTGGAGCATTCAGGTCGATGGTTACCTGACCGGAACTTGTTGGAGTAAATGTCCACACAACATCTTCTCCCTCAAGAAATGCAGGGTCATTGCAAAAGTTTGCGGTGAGACTATTAATATCATTATCCATTCCACAGGTAGAGCCGGGACCACTATTATAAGGTAATGAACCTACATTTATATTTCCCAATCCTACATCACAGGAAGTTCCAACTCTGGAAACGATGGTTACACTATCAATAGCGATTGCCGGATTGTTACCCGAGGCATTGTCGTTGATCCAGGAAAAAACAAGTCGTTGTGTTGTTCCAGCTACTGTGCAGGGGAGCTCGACTGAATCAACTTTCCAGGTAGTTTGATTTCGGTAATCGGTAAGTAAAGTGCCATTGTTCAAAGGTGTACCCGCAATAGGAGTTACAGCAGTTGGAACAAGAGAAAGTTCCATGTAATCTTCACCGGAACGTCCACGGACTTTGTATTTGAAATAAACTTTTATAAGATCAAGGCCAAGCGGAAAAGTAATGTTGCGATACAAATGCACAACAGAAGCAGCAGTGGCAGTGTAATTATTGTTTCCGACTGCAGTGCCCACATAAGCGCAACGCGCTCCGGCTTGCCCGGCAACCGCGGTTCCGCACCACCATTGATTGGTTTGCCCGGTGTTCACGGCAGTCCAGTTGTTTAAAGCGAATGTGGTTCCGGTTTCAAATCCCCCATCACCGGTTCCGCTTAACACTGTCGTTTGCCCGTAACTTTTCTGTGCAAATGAAAAGATTTGCCAAAGAAGAAGGAAGGATATGAGTTTTTTTAATTGCACTTGAAATTAATTGAGTCGCATCAATTAATTCAGCAGGGGGAGACTGAACAACGAGTTGATTTACCTGAACACTATTATTTTACTTTCAATCTTTGTTCTGATGCTTTTCGCAGGAATGAGTTATAATCACTTGTGAGTATTCTTATCGCAAATTTTCCGTGCTTCCTCGATCGGGATTTCGGATTTGATGGTGTATTTGTAATTGAGTGAATGCAATAATGCATTTACTTTCGATCGATTTTCAACCGCACTTGTTTTTGTGTGAAGAATGGTAAGTCCGGATTTTTCGCAGTATTCAATTGTATCAATAGCAGGAATAGCCTTGAGCTGTTCTCTCAGTTCAGGAACCCCGCGTTGCGGACTCAAGCCGCGAATTTCCACAAAAAGATAGTGCCCGTTGGTTTGTGCAGGACTATTGGAAATTATTAGTAATAGAGAACCCAGAAGAAGGAGTAAGGGTGACTTCAAATGTTTTTGTGTTTAATGTAAGCTGACACAATAATAGATATCAATGTACTTAAATTTTAACAAATACTGCTGAATGGGAAAAAAGCAATGCTGAACGGGAATAATCAAAAAAATGTAGAATTTTTGGCGAAAAGGCGATTTTTGTCGCCTGCAATCATTGTATGAAAATCAGAAACTTATGAAATGAATGATTCAGCCTCATCCATTGATCCGGAGGTCTGAAATCCATTAGGTCTTTCCTTCATCATGGTCGAAGGAAAAAATGCTCACCCATCTGTCTTGTCCAATCTTCCATTTCTGTCTTCAGATCAATTCCCAGTCCTTGGTCCGTGTCAACAAAGCGGAATTTCAGATTTTCAAGTTCAGTATCATTGAAAAGTGTTTCAGCTATCGGGAAGACTTCTTCATTTTCCGCCGCGATATGGTTTAAAAGTGCTTCAGTATATATATTGAGTTGGGCTTGTGCTTTGCCGTATTCTTTTTTGCTCAATAGATTCTCAATTTCCCTGATCATGGACCGGAAGTCATCATGATTTTCCAGCATTTCATGAAGTATACTTCCCCCGAGCAATTCGTTCTTCTTCGCCATTTCCGGGAACAATATTTCTTCTTCTTTGTGATGATGGTACTGATCAGCATAAGTTCTGAAAAAATGGATGAGACGGCGAATGTAATTTTCATATTCACCGGGGTTCTTTTCCAAAAGCAGTGTAGCATTTTTTGCCGCATCAATTACTTTGATGATGGTGGCATGTTCTTCGTACAAAACTAGCATGGAATTGTTCATCCGTTCTGGTTTATGAAATAAGTTCAGAAAAACTACTGGTCAGGAAAACCTGGATCATCTCCCGGCGATAGGGCCTTGAATAGTGATCGTTGTCTACAACACGGCAGCTTTTTAAGGCTTGTTTGATATAGTGGTCGTTGTTTCCGTTTAAAGTTCCTTCGATCACTACGGGTTTAGGATCCACTCCTCCAATCACAATTTTTAATTTGCCTGTTGAATGAATAGTAACTGCTGTTGTGAGCGAGGTAAAATCAACGGCTTCACGTGGTCGCAATTTTTTAAAAATCGTTTTGAAATGAATATCTGTTGGCAGAATAATGTTTTTAATGAGGGAAGTCACAGACAGGTTTCGTGGATTCACGCCATCACCGGTGTAAATGGATTCCAAAGGGATTGTTTTTATTCCATGCTCATCCATAACTTCAATTTCCGCGTCCATACTGATGAGAACCGGTGCTGTATCTGAAACGAATTTTGAAAAGCAGGCTTTTTTACCACCTGTCGCGATACAAACATCTCCCTCGCATTTCAGGCAATATCCCACAGCTTCTCTCCACCATTCACTTTGATTGTAAAATGAACATCGGTTTTCGCACAGAATATTTCCTCCGAGAGTCGCCGTTTTTCTGAGCAGGGGAGAAGCAACAGCCCTGGCCGCCTCCAGTAGGGCGGGAAAATTCTTTCGGATGATTTCGTAATTCTTCAGATCATCCAAACGAATTAACGTTCCTGTTATTAATTTATTTCCTGTGTGTATTACTTGTTTTAATTCTGCTATTTCAGTGATGTCGATGAGGCAATCTGTTTCTGCGTTAGACTGAAATTTATTCACAAGCAAATCAGAACCTCCGGCAAGAAACCGGAATGAATGCTTGTTTTCTCCTGCCAGTTGAATTGCTTCGGCAACCGTTTCAGGTTTAAAATAAAATTTCTCTCCTGTCATCGTTCGGCAATTTCAGTTTTTGCATTTTTACTTTCCTTCATCAGTCGTAATACATCCTCCGATTTGATTGGTAATTTTGTAATTCGTATTCCTACGGCATCGTAAATCGCATTTGCAATTGCGGGAATCACAGGATGCAATGCGCCTTCGCCACATTCTTTTGCTCCGAAAGGTCCTTCCGGATCTATCGTCTCGATGATATTGGTATGTATGTCAGGCGTGTCGAGAGAAGTGGGAATTTTATAATCAAGAAAATTATTGTTGACGATGAGTCCTTTGTAATAAATCATTTCTTCGCTCATCGCTTGTCCAATTCCCATGTGCCAGGATCCTTCCAGTTGCCCCTCTACAGCAAGTGGATTAATTGCCTTGCCACAGTCGTGAGCTCCCCATAAATTTACTATTTTAACATGTCCGGTATTTACATCTACTTTGACTTCCGCAGTGCAGGCTCCAAAAGAATAGGAGGGGCTCAGTCCGGCACCTGAACCTTTAAAATTCCCGCCGAGTTTTGGTGAAATGTACTTGCCACTCACACTCACAGCGCCACGTTTGGCAGTGAGTTGTTCAATGGCATCTGTCCACGCCAGGTCAATCGTCTTGTCATTGCTGATGATTCTTCCATGCTTAAAAATCAATTCATCCACCGGGACTCCGGAATTTTTCGAAATGGTTTGTGCTATTTCATTACGTAGATTTTCAGCCGCGTCCTTCGCGGCATTCCCCGCCATAAAGGTGACCCTGCTGGAATAACTTCCAAGATCAACAGGTGTCAGCAAGGTATCCGCTGCAAGAACAAAAATTCTTTCAAGCCCGATTCCAAGAACTTCCGCTACAATCATCGCCAGCATCGTATCACTTCCTTGTCCGATATCGCTGGCACCTGAAGTAATCACCACTCTGCCGTCGAAATCAACTTTCAGATGAACCACCGATTGTGGTAATTCATTCCAGATAATTGGCAACGCGCTGCCACTGATAAAAAATCCACAACCGGTACCCATACCATGACCGTATTCAAGTTTGCCATGTTTATTTTTCCAGTCGGATTGGTCCGTTACTTTTTGCAATGACTCGCGGCTGCCGTTGGATGTGATTCGGTATTCCCCAACAGTCATCGAATTTGAATCCAGAAAATTCTTCATTCGCAGTTCAACAGGATCCATGTTGATTTTGTGTGCTATTTCATCAATCAAACTTTCTACTGCGAATCGTGAATTAACGGCACCATGTCCGCGCATAGCACCCGATTGAGGTTTGTTGGTATAAACCCTGAAAGTACGGAAACCGAAATTGCTCAGCTTATACGGAGCTTGCAGCAATACTCCGTTGTAATACGAAGTAACCACGCCAAAACTTCCGTAGGCTCCGCCGTCGATGGCAATATCAGCATCGAGTGCTTGTAAGATGCCATCTTTACTTGCGCCCAATTTTATGGTCATCCGTGACGGATGTCTTCCATGGTTAGTAATGAATACTTCTTCCCGTGTGAGTTTGACACGAACCGCTTTTCCTGTCTGTCGGGCAATATGCGCGATGATGATTTCATGTGGAAAAGGATCGCTCTTTCCTCCAAATCCACCGCCAACATATGGTTTGATCACACGTACGCGATTCAAAGGAACATTCAATACACTTGCAAGCGCGCGATGGAGATAATGTGGAACCTGAGTAGCCGTGGTGATCGTTAATCCATTTTCATCCCAAAAAGCAATCGCCGCGTGCGGCTCGGTAAATGCGTGTGTTACTGCTTCGAAATTAAATGTCAGCGAGCTTACAACATCTGATCCATTCAATCCTTCCTGCTGATCACCGAAACGCAGCTCCGCTTTTTTATGAATATTGTTGTTGAATTTTGTATGCTCATGAATTTTTTCATGATCACCAATGTCATGGATCGAATCATCGATCGTGAGAAATTCCCGGATAGGCTGATAGCTTACATGAATTACCTTACATGCATCAGCTGCGATCTCTTCTGTGTCTGCCGCAACCGCCGCGACAATTTCCCCTATATACCTGACCTTGTCAATGGCCATTGCGGTTTCATCATGCGAGATTGGAAGAACACCGAATTTTCCCGGCAACTCCGCGCCTGTTGCGATATACCGAACACCCGGTATTCGGGAAGCATCAAGTGTATCGACATTGAGAATTTTCGCGTGAGGATAAATGCTGCGTAAAAACTTCACATGCAAAGCCTCTTTTGTCCGAATGTCATCAGCATATTCCGCAAGACCTTTTGCTTTCTTTTCCGCTTCAATGGCCGGCCGTCCTGTGCCAACCATTGGAACAGCTTCCTGAAATTCTGCTATGGCTTTCTTTTTTTCTGTTGTTTCAGTTTCAAGAGCGTATTCTGTTACTGCTTCTATGATCTTTTTATATCCTGTGCACCTGCACACATTACCGGACAAACCTTCGCGTATACGGGCTTTATATTTTTCCGCATCCAGTTGTAAATTATTGTCCGCGGAAAGATTTTTAACAAGGCCAAGCGCAGTAAGAACCATTCCGGGTGTACAAAAGCCACATTGGATGGCTCCTTTATGCACAAATTTTTCCTGCAACCGATGCATCTCCCCATTTACAGCAACTCCTTCGATGGTCGTGATCTTCGCGTTTTCAAAGCGTAAAGCAGGTGTGATGCAACTCAGAACGGGTTCGTCATTTACCATGACAGTACAGGCTCCGCAACTTCCCTGCGAACAGCCAATCTTCGTTCCGGTCAATCCAATTTTTTCACGTATGACATTCGAAAGCATCTCGTGTTCGCTTACAGGAACATCATAGGATTTTCCATTAATGTTGAGATGTAGAACTTTCATCGTCAGTATCCCGGACTTTAAGGATGAAACGTTGGGAATATCAAAAATCCACTTATTCCTCAATTTCAACTATGACCTTCATCATGCTGAAAATTTGTAGAGGTGGCCTTAAGGGTGTTTCTAAAAGCCGGAATTGGCACCAATACTTTTCCCTCCATCTACATAAATTGTTTGTCCATTAATAAAACCTGTTTCAGGATTTGCAAGGAAGGCAACGGCATTTGCAACATCTTCGGGTTTCCCCATCGATTTTGAAGGCTGAGCATCAATCAGTTTTTGCAGAACAACTTTCTCCAGCTTTTGTGTCATCGGTGTATCAATCAGTCCGGGTGCTATGGCATTTACGCATATATTGTATTTGCCCAATTCAAGAGCAAGAACACGGGTGAGAGCGACAACTCCTGCCTTTGAAGCGGAATAATTACTCTGTCCCCTGTTTCCCAACCAGGCACGTGAAGCGATATTGATGATCCTGCCATTCTTTCGTTCCTTCATAATGCTGGCGGCTTCCCGGCACATCAGCCAGGTGCCTTTCAGATTCACATTGATGACCGTATCAAACTCTTCAACACTCATGTTCCAGATAAGATTGTCTCTGATAATTCCTGCATTGTTAACAACAAGATCAATACGATGGTACTTACTTATACATGAAGAAAAAAGAGTATGGACTTCTGTTTCATTGCAAATATTTGTCAATATATAGGTTGCCTCTTCAGTGTTGAATTCTATGGATAGTTTCTCAGCGCCTGCAGGATCAATGTCAACGGCAAGTACAAAATAATTATCCTTCACCAGTCTTCGCGCAATTGATTTTCCAATTCCATTTGCTGCACCCGTAACGATTGCAATCTTTTTATCTTCCATTCGAAACTGAATTGATCATTCGTTTGAACTATTATCCTGAATTTACCATCAGGAATTTAACCCGTTATTATTTTTTTGAAAAATAGCGATTGTATTCTTCGGGCGTATTGATATTTATCAGGATTCCGGGTTGTTCTACTTTGACTTCTACCTTTTTAAATTGTTCCAGTATATCCCGCAACGTTAATTCGTAGTCGTCGATGCTCAGGATATATTCTATGATTTTTTTGGAAATCAGCACCGGATGCCCTCTTTTTCCATCCATCGTCGGAACAATACAATCTGCATCAAAGCAATGTTTGCTCAAACTGAGTATGGTCTGAGTATCAATAAAAGGACTATCGACATTCTGAATAAAGCAGAATTCCTCGTCTTTTAAATTTTTCAAACCGCATTGTATAGAATAAAGTCTTCCTAAATCCGGTTGATGATTAATGCAAACGGATACTTCCGGTTGTTGAATTAATTTCTCCGGCAATACTATTTCAGGTTGAATGACAACTTGTATTCTTTTAATATCCGACCGAATATAAACACTTATTATTTGTTCAATAAAATTTGTATTGGACGAAAAAGGTAATAGCGCTTTTTGATGATTTGGAAAACGTCCTGACTTTCCTCCCGAAAGGATCAGGCTAGCCGGTGAATTTTTAAAAAAATTCTGTTCTGAATTCATAGCCCGGATCAGATTCTTGATTATAATTTCTCTTATCTGGAATCAATCTAAATTGCAAAATCGATGTTTGACTAAATAATATACATGATAATGGTCATGAAATTTAATACGAGAACGTATTTATATTAATAATTCTAGTCATATGAGACGATGATAAAAATCAGGAATATTGTATAACTAATAATTACCTAGATTTTATTTATAAAAATGTAAAATAATTATCCTTATGAATTCTGCTGTAAATATCCTTAATAAGAGGATTGAAGAATGCAAAGAGCTGGCATTTGATTTACATTTTAGGGCTGCAAAGCAGTGGAAGCAGGATGGTAAAAACAGATTATTGGTTGGGTATCTTCCGATTTATATACCACGGGAAATTATTCATGCAGCAAATGCATTGCCTGTAGGAATAATGGGAGTTGGTGATCGTAAGCAGATCATCAAAGGTGACGCGTATTACCAAAGTTATATCTGTCATTTACCAAGAGGTGTAATTGAAATGGCACTCGATGATAACCTGAATGATTTTGATGGATTTCTTTTTCCTGCGATCTGTGATTGCGTCAGAAATCTTTCAGGGATGTTTAAAATTGTAAAGAAGGGAAAGTTCACCCGGTATTTTGATTACCCTCAGAATTTTGACAAGTTGATCGGTGGTGTATTTTATCGTGAGTTACTGGAGACAGTAATGGAGGATATGTACAAATTGAACGGTGTCAAAGCGACGGTTGCTCAACTCAATCATTCAATTTCTCTCTACAATACCAATCGGCAACTGATAGAAAAAATTTACGATATACGCACAGAGTATCCATGGCGTATTTCTGCAACGGATTTGTATCATGTTCTCCGTGCAGGATTAGTTATTCCCGTCGAACAACACAATGAAATTCTGCAGGATGTTGTTGCATGCATCGGAGAAGAAAGAGGTGAACCCATGGACAATATAAAAATTGTCATTTCTGGTTCTTTCTGTGAACAACCTCCGATTGGTTTGATAAGGTCCATTGAAATGGCGGGTTGCTACATTGTTGATGATGATTTTATGTTAGGCTCCCGATGGATTATTGGGGATGTAGATGCAACTACCGATCAGCCTCTGCAGGCACTTGTCAATTCTTTCCTGACACAAAGTACTTTTTCATCCGCGATCTATGATGTAGACAATCCGAAAGGACAACGTCTGGTGGATTTGGTAAAAAGAAGAAAAGCGGATGGTGTCATTTTTTGCGCCGCCAGTTTCTGTGATCCTGCATTGCTCGACCGGCCGGATTTACAAAAGGCATGCGATGCTGCCGGAATTAATCATATCAATTTTCAATTTCACGAAAACACCGGACAGTTCAAAGTTATTAAAGAGCAAGCAGGAACATTCTCTGATTCAATAAAACTTTGGGTTTAATCCCACGAAATAATTCATTAGCCAGTCTAAACCAATAACCCACATCACCATGGGAAATCCACAGGAAGCATTGAAAGAAAAGAGCATGATCATCCAGAAAGAGATGCTCGGTAATCTTTTCACGGAATTGAGTACAGCGAAAGAAAAAGGAAAAAAAGTTGTCTACACATTCGTCCCCGGCAATCTGACGGAATTGATTTTAGCATTGGATATGTTACCGGTTTATCCGGAGATCAATGCTTTGCAATCCGGGATGAGAAAGAAATCGGGGGCATATATCAAGGACGCGGAAAAACTCGGCTTCAGTGAAGATGTGTGTACTTACGTGAAATGCGACATCGGAATGATGCTCAGTGGCAACATCGGACCAACGGGAGAGAAGCTTCCTGATCCCGACATGTTGCTTCTCAGCTATACTGGTTGCTTCACTTTTATGAAGTGGTTTGAAAATCTTGAGCGTTTGTACCCCGGAGTTGAAATCGCCATGCTGCACACTCCTTATCAGGAAGATGGCAAGATTACCGAGGATCAGGTGAATTACATGGTGAAACAGATGAAGGAAGATGTTATTCCCAAACTTGAAAAAGTCGCCGGGAAAAAACTGGATTACTCTCGTCTGAGCGGCATGCTTGAAAAATCCGCTGAAGCGGAAGAGTATTGGTCAAAGGTTTTGCAGTCTGCAAAAAATCGACCATCACCAATTGATTCTTATTTCGCCGGTGTGTATTACATGGGACCATTGTTTTCCGCATTCCGTGGCACGCAGGAAGCTGTAGAATATTACAAGGAATTGTATAATGAAGTAACCGAGCGACTCAATCTTGGATTGCACCCGATCAATCCGGAAGGTGAACTGAAAGAAGAACGATTCCGCCTGGTTGTGGAAGGACCACCGAACTGGACCAATTTCCGCGAGTTCTGGAAAATCTTTTACGACATGGGTGCGGTGATTGTCGCATCAACCTATACTAAAGTTGGCGGTCTTTATGATCTCGGATTTCGACACGAACCGGAGAAACCACTGGAGAGTCTCGCGAAATATTGTATGGGCTGTTACACCAATCTGAATCTCCCGCAACGTGTTGACCTGCTCGAATACTATATCAAGGAATACAAAGCGGACGGATTCCTTATCAATTCCATCAAGAGTTGTAACAGTTTCTCCGCGGGACAATTATTGATCATGCGTGAAATTGAGCAACGGTGCGGTGTACCGGTTGGATTCATTGAAAGCGACCTTGTGGATCCACGGTACTTCTCCTATGCCAATATCAAAAACAGGCTGGAGTCTTACTTCCAGATGTTGCAACAAAGGAAAATCATCATGGCCCAGGAGGTCAATGTTTGAGTGTAGGTATAATTCCCGGCTTTGCGCGGGAATAACAAAACGATTCATTCATTATTCAATTTCCATCCGATACGAAATGAAGAAATATTACCTCGGTGTTGATCTGGGATCAACTACTTCCAAAGCGGTTATCATCAATGAGGACGATGAAATTATTGGCCGTGGAATCACCAATACCCGCGCAAATTATTCGGTTGCCGCTGATATTGCACGTATGGAGGCGATTTACAATGCTCGTTTTTCGGTACTCAAGAGGAATCTGGAAAAAGAAATAGCACTTCGCCCGGAATACAAAAAATACATCGATGACCTGGAAAGCGTATTTCAGTATGAAGAATTCAAAATCCGTCTGGATAAACTTGGAGAAGAATTATTTAAAACCTGCCGGGTTTATTTTAAAGGTGATATGCAGGAATTTGTTCTTGAAAAACTCCGGGCTATACGTAAAACCATCAAGCCAAAAATTAAAAATGAATACATCTACGGAAATTTGGGTGGTAAAAATCAGTTCTTCCGTGATGTTGTTTCAGAAAAATACAATGAAGAAGTAAACAAGCTCGATAAGTCTCTATTCGAGCCAATGATGACGGTTTGGGATAAAAGTATCACTCCTGCTGAAAATGAAGTGGTGAATTTTGATTTTAAAACACTCATTCACCAGGCGATGGAAGTGCTCCGTGACAAGTATGAAAATCTTCCCGATACTCCCACCGATGTTCCTTTTGTCAACGACAGTGCATTTGATGCCGAGATGTATTTATTGAAAGGTGATTTCAAGAATGTTTCGGAATCCCTTCGTTCGCATATTGACGAGGTAGCGGATCTTGAATTCAATATTGAAAACATGACCGGGACCGGTTATGGCCGGGCGCTCTTGCCTTTTCCACAGGATTGTATCCGTTCGGAAATTCTGTGTCATGCATTCGGTGCACACGCGGTTTTTCCGAATACACGCACTGTTCTCGATATCGGCGGACAGGATACCAAAGCGATACAAGTAGATAAATACGGACTCGTAACCAGTTTCCAGATGAACGATCGTTGCGCTGCGGGTTGTGGCCGTTATCTGGGATACATTGCTGATGAAATGAGTATTTCTCTCAATGAACTTGGGCCAATGGCTATGCAAGCGGAGAAGGAAGTAACCATTTGTTCGACTTGTACGGTGTTTGCCGGAGCGGAACTTCGGGAGTTGACAAATCTCGGCGAAAAACGGGCGGATATTCTCGGTGGCTTGCACAAAGCGATCATTATGCGCGCCATGTCTCTCATTGCAAGATCCGGCGGTGTCTTCAATGAATTTACGTTTACCGGTGGTGTTGCCAGAAACCCTGCGGTGATCAAATATCTCGGACAACTTGTGCGTGAAAATTATGGTGATGGAATCACGATCAATATCCACACAGACTCAATATTTATGGGTGCTCTGGGTGGTGCCATGTTCGCCAGAAGAAACATCAGCACCGACCTTCCTTCTAAATCCAACACGGCCGAAGTTTCAGTCGGATAATTTATTATACCATGGAAAACGCTGTATACACAATGGGAATTGATATCGGAAGCAATTTCATCAAACTCGTATTGATGAATTATTCCGAAAACCCTTCAATCCTTGATAAACAAACTGAAAAGATCCGTAAACGTAATCCCACACAGGTCGCGGATGAAATGGTTCAGGCAATGCTGACCAAACACAATTTACAGTATGAAGATGTTGCCTATCTCGCTTCGACAGGCGAGGGTGATCTTGTGCGTAAAAAACGGGGACATTTCTACGGCATGACGACCCATGCACGAGGAGCGAATTTTCTATTTCCGGATGCACGAACAGTCGTTGATCTGGGCGCTTTGTATGTTCGCGCGATCCGTATTCGCGAAGACGCGCGTGTGGAAGATTATAAAATGACCGGTCAGTGTGCGTCCGGCTCCGGACAATTCCTCGAAAATATTTCCCGTTACCTCGGTTTGTCTATTGAAGAAGTTGGAGAAGTCTCCCTTGAAGGGGAACAACCGGAAGTGAGTTCAGGGATCTGCGCCGTGCTGGCTGAAACAGATGTTATCAATATGGTATCACGCGGCATTACAACACCGAATATCATCAAAGGAATTCACCTTTCTATCGGCTCCCGAATCATCAAACTGCTGAGTTCCCTGAAAGCGGAATCCCCGATTGTGCTTACCGGAGGAATGGCGTTGAACAAAGGTATGATCCAGGCAATCGATGAACTGTTGAAGGAAGGCAGTAAGAAATATGTTATCCACGCGCATCCCGATTCGATTTACGCCGGCGCTATTGGTGCTGCTCTTTGGGGAGGCTACAGGGATAAAAAACTTAAAGAAAAACAAGCCGTGGCAGTATAAAACTTCTTCCCATGAAAGAGCTCAGATCGGATAAACAATTGGGTACTATTCTTCCCAACATCGCAACATTGCTGGACCGAAATGTGAAATTATATGGGGAACGCATCGCGTTAAAAGAAAAACGCGATGGTATCTACGTGGGAATAAATTGGAATGAGCTGTATCGAAATGTTCTCAATATCGCTGCAAATCTGAGACGATTTGGTTTTCACGAGGGAGATAAGATGATCATCTATTCTCCAAACCGTTTGGAAATGCTCGAAATGGAACTTGCGGTGATGGCTTCCGGCGGAGTGAGCGTTCCTATTTTCGCTTATTTTTACAAAGATACAGCCGAATTACTGATCAATCATTCGGATGCAAAATTTCTGTCTCTCGCAGGAGAATTACAGCTGAGCAGATTGAGCAACTCTATTCATGTTAATCATATTTTTGTTTTTGACCAAGTTGAAACACAGTTCTTCCCGAATCAACATTCTTTTTCTGAATTGTTAGTTGAAACAGGTGCCGACCCATCCATCTTGAAGCTGAATGCGGCTCCCGATGATATTTGCCTGAACATGTATACCTCCGGAACAATGGGTGTTCCGAAATGTGTTCAACTGATGCATAAAAATATTTTATCGCAACAGGCTGCTTTGTCACTGGTCTGGAACATCGATCAAAATGACCGCTTCCTTTCTTATCTGCCCTGGCATCACAGTTTCGGAGGAATTTTTGAATTGTTCACCGCTTTGTACAACGGTGCCACCATTTCTCTCGAATCGGGCTATGGAAAAGATCCAAAAGAAATTCTTGAGAACTGGAAATTGATCCAGCCAACTGTATTTTTCAGTGTGCCAAAAGTGTATCAGTCGTTGATCGATCTCACTAAACACGACAAATCCGCGGAGGACCTTTTCTTTCATTCCCAACTGAAATTTATTTTCACCGCTGCCGCTGCATTACCCAAAAACTTGTCCGATGTGTTCGAAAGCCGGAACATTCCGGTAATGGAAGGCTGGGGCCTGACAGAAACTTCTCCTTGTTGTTCTCTCACAGATCCAAAGTTGAAAAGGGAAGCAGGCGTTGTAGGAAAACCATTGCCTGGAGTTAGCTTACGTCTTAGTGATGATGGTGAAATTCAGGTCAACGGTCCCAACGTAATGAAGTGTTATTATAAAAATGATGAGGCGAACAAAGGGATTTTTACTGAAGATGGCTGGTTCTGTACCGGAGATATCGGAGAATTCACGGACAATGGTCTTAAACTCATCACTCGTAAGGACAGGATTTTCAAATTGTCAAACGGGGAAAAGGTAGTCCCTTCGGATTTGGAAAAATTGATTGAGATGAAATGTCATTACATCTCTTTCGCCATGGTTGTAGGAAGCGGGCAGGAATATCCTGTCGCGATTTTGTTTCCGAATAAGAAATTACTTGATCACCCTGATTACGCGCACACTCCTGAAGGCGGATGTTTTTGTCCGCGAAATATGGAGGAACTGCGTAAATGTCTGCACAGTTGTTTACATGACGCCAATTGTGCCATCGGACAAAAATTCGCGCAGATTCGTGCGGCAATGATTATCGATGATGAACTTTCTCTCGAGAAAGGAACACTCACACCTTCGATGAAGGTCGCGCCCAGAAGCGTAGTCACAGCATACAAATCACATCTTGAAAATCTCTACGGAGAAGACAATCCTGTAGAGGAAGAAATTTACATCATCCGACTGGATCAACTCAAAGATACGGTTGGACGCATATTCGCCACCTGACATGTACGAGATCCGGATTACACAATTGCTGAAAAAAGTAATGGGCGATTATTTTCGCTCACTGGAAAATACAGACCGTAAAATCGCCTGGTGTACAAGCGTAGGTCCTGCTGAGTTACTTCGATCCTTTGGTTTCGAAGTTTACTTTCCTGAAAATCACGGTGCATTACTCGGTGCAACACGATCGGCAACCGATCTGATTCCCGAAGCAGGGAAAAAGGGATTTTCAAATCACATTTGTTCCTATACCACCAGTGATATCGGTTCTTTCCTCACCGGCCGTACACCTCTGCAATCACATTACGGTTTGTCAGGAATTCCAAAACCTGACCTGATCGTTTACAATACAAACCAATGCCGGGAAGTTCAGGATTGGTTTACGTTTTACGCGGATTATTTTAAATGTCCGATTGTTGGAATTCATCCTCCCCGATACCTCGATGAAGTAAGCCGCCCCGAAGTTGCATTGGTTGTTAGCCAGCTTAAAAATATTATTCCTGCCTGTGAACTTGCTTCAGGTAAAAAATTTGACATTGATTCTTTCAGGCAAACATTGCGATTGAGCAGGGAAGCCACCGTTCTCTGGCAAAAAGTACTTCGAACAGCAAAAGCTTCACCTGCACCAATCAGTTTTTTCGATGGGACAATACACATGGGTCCCATCGTGGTCTTGCGCGGAACGGAAACCGCGAGAAAATATTACGAGACCTTATTGACAGAACTGGAAGGGAATGTTCGGGACGGGGTCGGGATTTTGGAAAAAGAAAAGTGCCGTTTATTCTGGGAAGGAATGCCAAACTGGGGAAAGAACAGGATGTTCTCTGATTTATTTATTCAGAACAATGCGAGTGTTGTTGCTTCAACGTATTGCAACAGCTGGATTTTCGATGACTTCGATGAAAACGATCCGTTTGAATCTTCCGCATATGCCTACACACAGATTTTTATCAATCGAAGTGAAAAAGCGAAAATGAAAATGCTCACAGCCTGGCTGGAAGAATTCTCCTGTGATGGAATCATTTATCACGATACAAAGACCTGTTTTAATAATTCGAACGCGAAATTTGGCTTGCCTCAGCGTCTGAAAGATCAAACCGGTATTCCATATCTCGTGATCGAAGGAGATTTATGCGACTTGCGTTTCTTCTCCGAAGGACAAAGCATTACAAAAATAGAGACGTTCGTTGAACAACTTGAATCCATGAAAATTAAAATCTGACTACCAATGACAGAACAACATATTGCACTGGGAGAAAGAGTTGCCGTCATCGGTCTTGGACCGGTTGGATTGATTCTCGCCATGCACCTAAAAGAAGCGGGATGTACGGTAGCGGTTTGCGATAACGACAAGGTGAAAGTAAACATGATTCGCAAAGAAGGCATTAAACTGGAAGGGGCGATTCAAAAACAGGCATTTATCGATACTATTTATACAGATTTTCACGATATACGAGAGTTCAATCCTGCGATCATATTTGTTTGTATAAAAGGATATTCCACTCCTGCTTTTGTAGAACAGGTGATGAGTATGAATCTGGATTCACAATTGTTTGTAAGCGCTCAGAATGGAATTGATGTGGAACAGATTTTTGCTTCCGGAATCAGTGAAAGCAAAACCCTGCGCATGGTAATAAATTTTGCCGGCAATCTCATTTCCCCGAATGTTGTGAAGGTTACTTTCTTTAACCCTCCAAATTATATTGCTTCTCTCGACGATTCAAAAATTGAAACTGCCCGTCAGATCAGTTCCTGGTTTAACAGCATTAATCTTACAACACAGGCGCTGACATCTTTTGAAATGCTCAAGCAGATCTGGGAGAAAACAATTTTGAATTCCTCGCTCAGCGCGCTCTGTGGAATCGGAAAACTGACCATCAAGGAAGCGATGAATATGCCGGATACCGTTGAGATCATAGAACAGGTGATCGAAGAAGCCGTAGAGGTAGCGGAGGCTGAAAAGATAAAGTTCGAAGATGAATTCATCAGAAAATGTCTTCGATACCTCAAAAAAGCCGGTGATCACTTTCCTTCCCTTGCTGTTGACCTCATCAACAACCGTCCTACGGAAATCGATTTTATGAATGGTAAAATTGTGGAATATGGAAGAAAACATTACATCCGTACTCCGATCAATCTGGCTTTCACCAATATGGTTAAAGCGATGACCATTCGCAGTTCCAGTTCCTTTATGAAGACACTGGATCCTTCAATAATCGGAAAAAAATTTATTGGAGCGAAGAAGTCAAAAATGGAAAATGGTGTCATCATCAAAGGAGATAAATCCGGAAACGGAGAGTATTTCCTGGGTGTTGATTTGGGTTCTTCTTACACCAAGTTCATTGTTATAGACAGTAATTCTAAAATCGCGTTTAAGCTGGCACTAAAAACAATAAACCGGGATAAAATCGGCGTGCGACATGTACTGAACGCGATTCGCTCGGAATTTGAAATCAAAGCATGCTGCGCTACCGGATATGGAAGGAAAAGTTTCCCTGACGCGGATTTTGTGAAAACAGAAATTAATTGCGCCGCTGAAGGCGTTTCCCTCTATGCGAAAGGAGAAAAAAACATCATTGACATAGGAGGAGAGGATATTAAAGTTATTCACTGCGATTCAGGAAACCATGTAGAGAATTTTTATTTGAATGATAAATGCGCGGCTGGTACAGGGTCATTCATCACGGAGATTTCCGAACGTGCGGAAATTAATATCGGTGAAATGAGCCTGCTTGCTGCACGCAGTAATAATAAAAATGAACTGAATAGTTTCTGTACTGTTTTCGCTAAAACGGAAATTATGAAATGGCTGATCGAAGGAATGAGCGTGGAGGACATTTCCAAAGGTGTTTATCTCTCGATTGCCAATCGTGTAGCAAAACTTCGCATCAAGCCGGGTGCCCCTGTTTACCTCATAGGCGGTGTTGTTGCTTTCCATCCTTACCTCATCGATATCCTGGAAAAGAAACTCAGCGAAAAAGTTGAGACTGTCGAACACTCGCAGTTTATGACTGCCCTGGGTGCAGCAGTGTATGCCAAACAGAATGTGGCGGTTTTGGAAAACGAAAATATCACAGAACACAAAATACTTTAATTGTGAAAGCTTTTCATGACAAGAATAAAGGAATAGGAATTATCTACGATGATATTTATCTCGTGAATGGCGCTCGAACAGCTTTTGGAAAATACTGTGGTTCTCTGGCAATGGTTTCGCCAACTGATCTGGGAATTTTCGCGGGACGTGCCGCACTTCAGAAATCCACTTTAAAACCAGGAGATATTGACCAGGTCATTATCGCGAATATCGGACAAAGTTCTACCGATGCGTATTTCTTGCCACGGCACATCTCCCTTTTTACTGGGATTCCGATGGAAATCCCAAGCCTGATGGTTCAACGCATTTGTGGTTCTGGTTTTGAAACTATCATCACCGGTGCGGAACAAATCACTCTTGGAAAAGCGAATGCTGTTTTGTGTTGTGGTACTGAAAATATGTCCCTTGCTCCAACAGTTTGTTTTGGAAACCGCATGGGCTATCCCCTCGGCCGACCGGTATTCAAAGATATGTTATGGGAAGCTCTTGATGATACAGCAGCCGGTTATCCAATGGGCTACACTGCCGAAAATGTCGCGAAGAAATATAGTATCACTCGTTTTGATGTGGATGCATTCGCGAAGCTTTCATCAGACAGAGCAATCGCGGCACGTGATCGTGGCTTTTTTAAAGATGAAATTTCTCCGGTTGCTTCCACAGTATTTGAAGCAGACGGTTTGAAAGCACGAAAAGTTTCTTTGCCCAGAAGTGTAACCCAGTTTGAACTGGATGAACATGTACGTGCTACAACACCTGAGGCGTTAGCCAAATTGCCGCCGGTGTTTTCTGAAGTTGGCGTTTTGACCGCTGGAAATTCAAGCGGTATGGTCGATGGAGCTGCAGCTGTTACCGTGGCCAATAAACATCAGATCAAGATATCCAACCTGATTCCTATATCCAGGATTGTCGCTTCTGCAAGCTGTGGGGTTGATCCAAAAGAAATGGGTTTGGGTCCGGTTCCTGCTATCCGGCTTTTGTTGGAAATGACCGGATTGAAAATGACTGACATCGGCCTGATAGAAATCAATGAAGCTTTTTCCGCGCAGTTCATCGGCTGTGAAAGAGAGCTCAATCTCGACAGAAATATTTGTAATGTGAACGGTGGAGCCATCGCTATCGGGCATCCCCTGGCTGCAACAGGAGCTCGTTTGTCTTTGACAATTTCCCGTGAAATGAACTATCGTAAAGTGAAGTACGGAATCGCTTCCGCATGTATCGGAGGTGGACAGGGTACTGCTATATTATTTGAAAATTGTAATCTGTAGCCTATGTCAGAACAGAAATTATATCAATGGAAAATGACAGAGTTGAGCAAAGAATTCAGCCTGTCTGAAAATTCCTTACCAGAATTAGGAGAGGGAGAAGCTCTTGTTAAAATTGCAGGATGTGGAGTCTGCCATACGGATCTTAGTTTTTGGCATCAGGGTGTGCAAACCAAACATCCGCTACCGCTCACTTTGGG
This sequence comes from Bacteroidota bacterium, assembly GCA_016720935.1. Classification (NCBI taxonomy): domain Bacteria; kingdom Pseudomonadati; phylum Bacteroidota; species Bacteroidota bacterium. Next base: position 983,534 of record JADKJP010000007.1, on the reverse strand, counting down.
TCATGAAATCAGCGGAGTAGTAGTAGCAGGCCCTGAAGCGTGGATATCAAAAAAAGTAATCATTCCGGCAGTTCTCCCATGCGGGGAATGCGAACTCTGCAAAAGAGGCAGAAGTAATATTTGCCGGAACCAATTAATGCCCGGTAATGATTTCGATGGTGGTTTTGCATCACACATTAAAGTGCCGGCCAGATATCTCTGCGAAGTTCCTGATGCTGTTTTGAAGAAATATTCCCTGGAACAACTGGCAGTTATCGCGGATGCGGTTTCTACTCCTTACCAGGTGATAAAAAAGGCGGAGATTGAAAAAAATGATTTTGCTATCGTAATTGGGGTTGGTGGAGTAGGTATTTACGCGGCCTTGCTCGCGAAAATCAGTGGCGCAAAAGTACTGGCCCTGGATCTCAGTGATGAAAAACTAGCCATAGCCAATGAGAATAAAATAGATGCCGTGCTCAATATTAAAGGAATGGATACAAAATCCATCAAAGAGCGGGTGAAATCTATTGCTAAGGAACTGAAAACTTCAGCCTATTGCTGGAAAATATTTGAAATGTCAGGAACTAAAGCCGGACAGGATCTTGCCTTCAATTTGATTTCATTCGCTTCCACCTTGTCGATCGTTGGTTTTACAATGGACAAAGTAGAAGTGAGACTGAGCAACCTGATGGCTTTTGACGCGAAACTTGTAGGCACCTGGGGTTGCAAACCGGAGCTTTATCCTGAAGTATTGCAACTTGTCGCAAACGGAATGTTGAATATCACCGAGTTCGTACAGACATTTCCAATGTCAAAAATCAATGAGGTTTTTAAAAATACACTCGAACACAAATACACCAAACGGTCGGTAATGGTTCCCGATTTCACCAATTAATAAAAGGAATATGAAAACACTTCACAGTCACAATCTGGTTCAGACAGAATTTAATGAAATTATTTTTGAAAAACGCCCTTGTCTTGATAGAAGCGGTGCTTCAATAAGCGGACTTTATAATGCATGGATCTGGTTGAACAATCCAAAACAATTTAATTCATATACAACCGCGGCAGTGAAGGAAGTTATTCTCGCTTTTCGTGAAGCATCGAATGACCGGAGCATTGTCGCTGTAGTCTTTACCGCTGTTGGAGAAAAAGCATTCTGTACCGGAGGAAATACAAAGGAATATGCTGAATACTATTCTAGCAACCCTCAGGAATACAGTCAGTACATGCGATTGTTCAACGACATGGTCACGGCTATTTTGCTTTGCGAAAAACCTGTCATCAATCGTGTAAATGGAATGCGGATTGCCGGCGGTCAAGAAATTGGTATGGCCTGTGATTTTACCATCGCGCAGGATTTCGCTCGTTTTGGTCAGGCTGGGCCAAAACATGGAAGTGCTCCTGTAGGCGGAGCCACTGATTTTCTTCATTTGTATGTAGGTGTTGAAAGAGCGATGAGTTCTCTCACGCTCTGCGAACAGTGGACTGCACATCAGGCATATCAATATGGCTTGATCACGGATCTGGTGCCTGCTTTGAAAGTTGATGGAAAATTTATTGCTAATCCTCTTGTAAATACGGACAAATGGATGGATGAATTTGGAAAAATTATTTATGGAACTCCAAAGCGGGGAGAAGCGTTGGCAAAAGCAAAGGAAATTGTCGCAAAAGGTAACATGGATCTGTCATTGTTGGACGAAGGTGTCAATAACCTGATAGCGAAATTGCTTTACACATTCCCGAATTGTACGATGAAAACTGTGAACGCCGTGAGGCAGAAAAAACTGGAGCATTGGGACAAAAATAAAGAAGCCAACAGGGAATGGCTTGCTTTGAATATGATGACCGAAGCGAAAGCGGGATTTCGTGCTTTCAATGAAGGACCGAAAGAGAATCGTGAAGTAGACTTTATACTGCTGCGACAACTTTTGTCTGAAGGACAGGAATGGAACGACGAAATGATTCGGAAAATCTCGCCTCAGTTTCAGCAAATACCGGGTTGATCTGTTGTTTTCAGTTACAAAACCAAATGAAATCACAAGGAATTATGAAAAAAATAAATGTTTATTTCAAATATGATAATTCAGTAGCTGTAATTGTATTGGATCATGAAAAGGGAAATGTACTGGATCATGTAATGATGGAGGAATTACAGGAAACATTGAGTTCATTTTATTTAAAGGATGAATTAAAGTTCATTCTGTTTGAAGGAGCCGGAAAACATTTCTGCTTTGGTGCCAGTGTGGAAGAACACAAAAAGGAATTCGCTTCCACGATGCTACACGCTTTCCATCAGTTATTTTATTCCATCCGGGACCTGGCAATTCCATGTGGGGCAAAAATTTCAGGACAATGCCTTGGTGGTGGACTGGAACTTGCTTTGATGTGCAATTTTATTTTCGCTGACAAAACAGCAAAGCTGGGACAGCCTGAAATTTCACTGGGTGTTTTCCCTCCTCCTGCTTCAATTCTTTTGCCGGAAAAAATTGGGTCTGCGCGGGCGGAGGAATTGCTGATTACGGGAAAAACAATTTCCGGTGAAGAGGGCAAACAGATTGGTCTTGTGAACGAACTGTATGAAGATAAAGCCACGATGGATACGGAAGTTGATAAATGGCTGGAACAGCACATTGTTCCCAAAAGCGCGTCATCTCTTCGCTATGCGGTGCGTGCGGCAAGGGTGAAGTTGAATCACCTCTTTACAAATTTTCTTCCGCAACTCGAGCAATTGTATGTAAACCGCCTCATGCAAACGCATGACGCGAATGAAGGCATTAATTCTTTCCTGGAAAAAAGAAAACCGGAATGGCAAAATAATTAGCAGCATGAATATGAAAAAGGTGAATAAAGTCGGAGTAATCGGCGCCGGAAAAATGGGTGCAGCGCTCGCACAGAAATTTGCACAGGAAGATTTTAAAGTGATCCTGGCCGATCGTGAAATGAAATTTGTCGAGAATGGACTCAATGGAATTCGTATTACCCTTCAGGAAGGTGTAGAAAAAAAAGTCTTTACACCGGAACAAACTGAAAAAACGATTGCGAACATCACCGGCTCCGCGGATATGAATGATTTGAAATCCTGTGATCTTGTATTGGAAGCTATTTTTGAAGAGTTCAATGCAAAAGCGGAACTGTTTATTAAACTGAGCCGGATTCTCGAGCAGGATACAATTGTTGCTACCAATACTTCTTCTTTTTCTGTCGATGAACTCTCTCGTTTTGTTAAATACCCGGAGCGTTTCATTGGCTTGCATTATTTCTACCATGCCGCCAAAAACCGTCTGGTTGAAATCATCCCCGGAAAGTATACTTCCGCTTCAACACTTGACGCGGTGAAGTTATTTTCCATTCGCAGTGGAAAGGACCCGATTTATTGTGCTGATTCATATGGTTTCGTAGTGAATCGTTTTTTTGTACCCTGGTTGAATGAAGCCGTGAAGATTTACGATGAAGGCGTCGCCGATATTCCAACGATCGATGATGTCTGTAGAAAAGTATTTGGCATTGGTATGGGACCTTTTGCGCTTATGAATGCTACCGGTGTACTGGTGGCTTGTCATGCGGAGAAAACACTGGAAGTGTTTGGAGAACTCTACAAAGTCAGTAAACGTCTTTCAACACAAGCAGGTTCGGGTTCAAATTGGAATCTAAACGGTGAAGTTTCCACAAATGAACAAACCCGGAAGGCTGTCGCGAATCGTCTGATGGGTTTGATATTCTATGTCTGCGCTCAATTGTTAGATGAAAAGGTTTGCTCCGCTGCTGATATCAATCGTGGTGCCAGGATTGGTTTGCGTTGGGAAAAAGGACCGATAGAACTAATGAAGCAGGTCGGCGAAGAACAAGTGAAGCAATTGGTTTCTGAAATAATAAGTAGATATCATTCCGCGATGCCGCATTCGATCGGGGAAAAATTCTGGACGATGAATTTTGTGGAGCTTGAAAAAAATGGAAGTGTGGCGGTGATTACCATGAATCGCCCGGAAGATCTCAATGCATTAAACGAAGAAGTAATTCATCAACTGGATGAAAAATTCAGCGATGCGAGCCATGACCGGGCCATTCGTACAATTTACCTTACTGGTTCGGGAAAAACATTTGTTGCCGGAGCGGATATAAAATTCTTCGTAAATAAAATCAAAGGCGACAGGATTTGTGATATTGAATCGTTCACCGGGTATGGTCAGGAGGTATTCCGTAAAATCGATGAATCACCAAAAAAAGTCGTTGCGGTTCTTAATGGCATGGCACTTGGTGGCGGTCTGGAACTTGCTTTATGTGCTGATGTAATTTTGTCGTTGCCAAAAGTTCGTATGGCTTTTCCTGAAACAGGGATCGGAATTTATCCGGGTCTTGGCGGTACTTTCAGAAGTAGTCGTAGAATAGGAGTGCCATTGAGTAAATACCTTATTCATACAGGTGTAATGCTCAATGCCAACGATGCATGCGAAATCGGGCTGGTCGATAAACTAATTACTGTCGATGAGATGACCGCGATGTTCAATGATCAATTGGATATACATCTGACTCCAAAGAATGAACTGACTGAAAAGTGGCGCAACCTTTCATTTTTCTTTGAGAAATATTCACTGGAAGAAATCCTGGAGAATAAGTTTACAGACAACGGAATCAGGAAGGAAGATGCGGAGAAAATTTGTAAAACAATAAAGCGAAAAGCTCCGATAGCGCTTCGTATCGCGGATCACCTGATAGAAGGTGTTTCGGAAGATGAAAATGATAATGAACTCGGCCATATCCGTGAGGTATTTTCTACCACAGATGCGATGCTGGGACTTAGTTCTATTGGCAAACAAATAGAATACACAGGGCATTGATTTCGGAATAATTTATAAATTCACCAATTCCTGATTTGGTGACTTTATGAACTACGATATCATCGGCGATATTCATGGACATGCCCATGAACTGGTGAACCTTCTATTTAAGCTGGGTTACACAAATAAAGGAGAAGTTTATTCGCATCCTGAAAACAGGAAAGTAATTTTTGTCGGGGATTTTATCGACCGTGGACCAAAAATCCGCGAAGCCCTGCATCTTGTAAAAAATATGTGTGATGCGGGTACCGCTCTTGCGGTGATGGGAAATCATGAATTCAACGCGATCTGTTTTCACACTCCGCACATCGAACGAGGAGGTTTTTTCCGGAGTCATGATTTGAAAGAAATTGAACAGCATCTCGAAACACTCCGGCAGTTCAAAGGACATGAGCAGGAGTGGAAGATGTTTTTGGAATGGTTCCAGGAATTACCACTGTTTTTGGAACTTGATGATTTTCGCGTGGTGCATGCCTGCTGGGACAATCAACACATCGATTGGATTCGTCAACACTATCATGGCATTTCTCCCGAATTTCTGGGCATTGCGACAAACAAGGAAAACCCTGGCAAGGTGTATGAAATCATCGAGAGCACACTGAAAGGAAAAGAGATGATTTTGCCGGAAGGTGTTACTGTCATGGACAAAGATGGGGCCGTTCGAAACGAATGCAGGATAAAATGGTGGATAAAGCATCAGTCCTCACCAAGGTATGGAGACGTATTATTGAATTGCCCGCCACAGCTGACAGATCAACGTGCCGGAGAATCTGAAGCATTTTATTTTTATCCGGATAAGAAACCCGTTTTTTTCGGCCACTACTGGCTCAAAGGATTACCTGTCATCGAAAACCCTTCCGCGATTTGCCTCGATTACAGCGTAGCCAAAGGAGGAATTCTCGTTGCCGCAAGAATTGAAAAAGCAGGGGAGGACATGAGATTGAAGTTGGTTTATTAATTCAATTAAAACTGAGAATACTTATTAACATTTTGTCCATTTGAAATCAAATGAAGATTATTAGCGTTTAATTCACGTTTTCTTCTGTCTTGTATTTCGGTAGTTCATGTTAAACACTAATTCTGTACTTAATATTGCGACCGCGGAAAGGGATAGGGATAGTACCAGCCGTCAGTAGAATAGAGTTATTGACTGACAAAAAGCTGATTCCGTTTTACACCAGAATATTATTAGTGCAAGTTTATGTGGATTGAGTTGTTCTGCATCTCAATTTTATGATAATTATACCCTCATTATTACAAAACACAAATGGCTAAAAGGAATTACTCCCATAGATTGAATTTCATTCCGGCGATAGTATTGGTTTGCTTTTCACTTTATTTCACTTCCTGTTCAAAGGAAGAAATCCAGCCGGAATCATCGGAATCATCGGTGACATCTGACATTCGGGAGGCGCCAATCCAGTTAAATAATCAAGTGCTCCCTGAACTATTTGGATTTATTACTCATCCATCTTATCTGACAATTGGGAATACCACCAGCGAAAATAATCTTCTTGACTATTTAAGAAACAAGGGCGGAAATATGGTTAACTGTTATGCCCGTAATTCCATGACAACGGCTGCCGGAAGAAGTCAGTTCGCTGCTTTTTGCCGCAAAGCGATAACTACGTACGGTGTGAAATTGATTACGTGTGATATCAGGGAAACCACTGAAATTGCAACATGGGATGCCTTATATACTTCCTATCCTGATTTGCGTGCAGTCGTCGCTCCTCTGACTGAAAAAGAACCTTGGGTTACTAATGATTATGCCGGATGTTTCACTTTGCTTCGATTAACGAAAGCGATGTGCAATCGTTATGGAGCAAAATTTTATTTTTACGAAGGCTGGATGGGAAAGAATTACTCAAATCCGCAACGTGCTGTTGATTCCATGGTTTACTATTGTGATGGAATATTTTTATCAAATTATGTAAGTCAAACTGATTATCTGTCTACTGCAAGCGGTTATGGCAAGTGGGATAACAGGATAAAATTCAGAATTGATCAGGGCACTTCTGCATATGGAGGAATTACCGTTGCTGCGAAAAAATTTAATAAACTCGATTATCCTCTTATTGAGCTGCAATCTCTGGAACCTTCTTTCTTATTCAATATCTATTCAACAACGGGTTCTTACCGTTCTTTTTATGGCAGCTTGTATAACGATGCCAAGGCCCTGTATAATTTGTCGTCTGCTGACGTATTAAAATACACAGAGCTCAGAGGTAAAAGTTTATTTTACCAGAAATATGTTTTGCTGGCTCAACCGAATTGATTTGCCGATATTTTTCGAATTATAAAAGCATGATGAAAAGCTCCCGCAAGGGAGCTTTTTTATTTGGCGGTCCGCAAAGGATTATAAATGCCCAATATTCGCTTTGTTAGACCCTCAGTAATTTATAATGGTCATGAGCAGATTGATTTGATGATGACTCACGACTCGCATCAATAAGGTGCATAGTATGAACATTTGGATTGTTTGTCTCAGGAAACAAATAATCCAGAATATATGAGTTCTGTTCTCGTTTACTTTAGAACAGGACGTTCTGCAATTCGTGTAGTGCCCTGCTGATGAAAGTGTTTTTGTGCACGTGGAAACGTACAGAAATGCAACAAGAATGAGAATCTTAGAATAGATTTATTTTGATGGTCATTGAGGAAATACTCCTCAGGTTAACAACGATTTTATTATTTCCAGATTAATAATCTAAGATTGTTTTGTGCTGGATTCATTTTTATTCATACCGTTTAAAACAAAATTAACATGACAAAAAAACAATATTCCTCGGGACTGAATTTAATTCCGGTATTAATGCTGGTGAGCTTCTCGCTGTTTTTTACTTCCTGTACAAAAGAAGAGATCCTGCCGGAACCTTCGGTCGTATCTGAAATGCCTTCGAGTCAGGCAAAGTTATATAGTTCGGCACTTCCGGATGTTTTCGGAATTTATACTCATCCGGATTATCTGACTATAGGAAATGCCACAAGCGAAAATAATGTACTTGTATATTTAAGAAACAAAGGCGGGAACATGCTAAATTGTTATGCCCGCAGTTCGATGTCTACAGCTTCCGGCAGAAGTATGTTCGCTGCTTTTTGTCGCAAAGCTGTGAGTTCATACGGAGTTAAATTAATTACGTGTGATATCAGGGAAACATCTGAAATTGCCAAGTGGGATGCTTTCTATACATCTTATCCTGATTTACGTGCAGTAGTCGCACCACTTACCGAAAAAGAACCCTGGAACACTCTTGATTATACGGGATGCTTTAATCTGTTGCGAACAGCGAAAGCGATGTGCAACAGATATGGAGCAAAATTTTATTTTTACGAAGGCTGGATGGGAGCGAATTACGCCTACCCGCAACGCGCTGTAGATTCGATGGTGTATTATTGTGACGGAGTATTTTTATCAAATTATGTGTCGGTGGGAGATTTTTTATCCACTTCATCCGGCTATGGCAAGTGGGACAACAGGATGAAATTCAGAATCGATCAGGGAGCTTCTTCCTTTGGTGGAATTACTGTTGCTGCGAAAAAGTTCAATAAGCTCGATTTTCCTATCATCGAGTTGCAATCCCTTGAACCAATATTCTTATTACCCATGTATACGGTCACCGCTTATAACCGCGAGTTTTTTGGAACCTTGTATGCTGAAGCTAAATTGCTTTACAATCTTTCCTCTTCGGATGTTCTAAAGTATACTTCGCTAAAAGGAAAATGTATATTTTATCAAAAGTATGCGCTGCAAGCGCAGCCAAGTTGATTTTAGGGTCTGCGTAAAACTTCTGTCTATTTGTTGTAGAAATAACCTATGTGCTCACGAAGCTACTCACAAAGAGCATAGTCAATCTAAGATAGAATTTCAGATATTCTTGGAATTTTAAAAGCATAAAAAAAGCCCTCGCAAGAGAGCTTTTTTTATTTGGCGGTCCGGACGGGACTCGAACCCGTCTCGTCTATCGACGAGATGACAGGCATGTATTCTAACTCTTGTGTGTACTAATTGCTCGTTCAATCGTTTCTCGATTCCACTTCTTAATCTGCTTCTCTCTAATCAATGCGTCACGCTTAGTAGGTAATTGCTCTGTATAAACCAATTCCCATGGACCTTTTCCACTTGTGTATCTCGACCGATCTGAATTGTGCTCTTCCAATCGTCGAAGTGGTTCCTCCGAAACACCCTTGTAGTACACATCGTGTGACGAACTATAAATGATGTAAACAAAAAACATAATTTATGGACATAAAAAAAAGCCACCTTTTTGAGGTGACTTTCAAATTAAGCGGTCCGGACGGGACTCGAACCCGTCTCGTCTCTCGACGAGATGACAGGCATGTATTCTAACTCTTGTGTGTATTAATTGCTCGCTCAATTGTTTCCCGATTCCACTTTTTAATCTGTTTCTCTCTGATTAATGCATCACGCTTAGAAGGTAATTGCTCTGTATAAACCAATTCCCATGGACCTTTTCCACTTGTGTATCTGGAGCGATCTGAATTGTGTTCTTCCAATCGTCGAAGTGGTTCTTCCGAAACACCCTTGTAATACACATCATGCGACGAACTATAAATGATGTAAACAAAAAACATAATTTATGGACATAAAAAAAAGCCACCTTTTTGAGGTGACTTTCAAATTAAGCGGTCCGGACGGGACTCGAACCCGTCTCGTCTATCGACGAGATGACAGGCATGTATTCTAACTCTTGTGTGTACTAATTGCTCGTTCAATCGTTTCTCGATTCCACTTTTTAATCTGTTCTCTATCAATGCTCACGCTTAGTGGTAATGCCTGTATAAACCATTCCCATGGACCTTTTCCATTGTGGGCATCTGAATTGTGCTTCCAATCAAGTGGTCTCCAAACACCCTGAATACACTCAGAACTTAAATGATGTAAACAAAACATTTATGGACATAAAAAAGCCACCTTGAGGTGACTTTCAATTTAAGCGTCCGGACGGGACTGAACCTTAAGTGGGTAATTGCTCGTTCAATCGTTTCTCGATTCCACTTCTTAATCTGCTTCTCTCTAATCAATGCGTCACACTTAGTAGGTAATTGCTCTGTATAAACCAATTCCCATGGACCTTTTCCACTTGTGTATCTCGACCGATCTGAATTGTGCTCTTCCAATCGTCGAAGTGGTTCCTCCGAAACACCCTTTTAGTACACATCGTGTGACGAACTATAAATGATGTAAACAAAAAACATAATTTATGGACATAAAAAAAGCCACCTTTTTGAGGTGACTTTCAAATTAAGCGGTCCGGACGGGACTCGAACCCGTCTCGTCTATCGACGAGATGACAGGCATGTATTCTAACTCTTGTGTGTACTAATTGCTCGTTCAATCGTTTCTCGATTCCACTTCTTAATCTGCTTCTCTCTAATCAATGCGTCACGCTTAGTAGGTAATTGCTCTGTATAAACCAATTCCCATGGACCTTTTCCACTTGTGTATCTCGACCGATCTGAATTGTGCTCTTCCAATCGTCGAAGTGGTTCCTCCGAAACACCCTTGTAGTACACATCGTGTGACGAACTATAAATGATGTAAACAAAAAACATAATTTATGGACATAAAAAAAAGCCACCTTTTTGAGGTGACTTTCAAATTAAGCGGTCCGGACGGGACTCGAACCCGCGACCCCATGCGTGACAGGCATGTATTCTAACCAGCTGAACTACCGAACCAATATTTAATCTATAAAATGAACGTCTACTCGAAACTAACTTGTTCCCCAATCCCTACGAACAATGCCTCCAAATTTGGGATTGCAAAAATAGCGAAAATCACATAAAAACAAAATTCTTTTCGATTTTCTTTTCGATTTCTGGTCAGGATGTAATGGTTTGGTTCACAAAGAAATGTAACAAAAGATAGAAGCCTGTAGTTACCAGTTCATTAGCAAAAAGAAAAACTCCAAACCACACACCCACACTCACACCCACACCCCACACTCACACCCACCCACACTCACACCCCACACTCACCACACTCCTCTCTACTTCCCCTCCACTTCCTCCATCAACTTCCCGTGGTCATTGAAATGAAATACCCTGCCCACAATTTTCAACTCGTAAAAGGTTGATTTGGCATCCGGAAGATAAGTCACATACACTGCATCCGGCATGGAGCCCGGGAAATTCTGATCCACAAAATTCATGATTGATACCGGCATTTCATTTCTGCCAACTTCCATCTTTCTTTGAAGCCAGTTGCCTTTTTTGTCCAGAACTAACAATGCAGTGGATCCCTGCCAGGGAAAACGTGCTTCAAATGTTTCAGTGTTGGTCTTTGACCAGACAGGCTTTTTGGTATATGGATAAAACTTGTGAAACGAATCAACAACCTGCTTCGGCGGGCGAATCGGACTCTTCTTTTGAGCCATCCCTTGCTCCACAGCAAAGAGAAGCAGAAAACCACTTAAACAAAATGCCCACTTACTTTTCATGATCCCCAAAATAATGATTTGTTTCCAGATATTCTCCCTCAAATAAAATACAAGCTCTGAATTCGTGCATTCGTGGCAATAACTCCACTAAAAACTATTGCCAGGGATCTTAAAAGGATTCCGATCCATCAGGACTCCCCATATACTTTCAACTCCATCTTTTCCCCGTCAAAAACACCATACGTATTGTATTTGATCCAGTCTCCCAGATTGATATACCTGCTCTTGCCATTAATAAGCATATCCAAAGGCAAATGACGATGCCCGAAAATCAGATAGTCATAATGTTTTTTCTCCAGCAATTCTTTGCTGTGAATCACCAGCCACTCTTTTTCTTCCCCTAGAAATTTCTCATCAACAGTCCCGGTAGCAATCCGGCTTTTTCTTGAAAAATAATTCGCGATGCCAATCCCGAAATTCGGATGCAAGCGCGCAAACAACCACTGACACAATGGTGAAGCAAAAACTTTCTTCAGAAATTTATAACCGTGATCTCCCGGACCCAATCCATCACCATGACCAATGTAAAAAGATTTGCCATTATAACTAGCTTCCACCGGAGCTCTGTAGATTTTTACATTCAGTTCTTTTGCAAATAATCAAATGTCCACATGTCGTGGTTGCCCGTAAAATAATGAATAGGAATGCCGGCATCACTCAGCTCGGCCAGTTTGCCCAGCAGCCTGACATAGCCACGAGGAACAACTGTTTTGTATTCAAACCAGAAATCAAAAACATCACCCAGCAGATACAATTCTTCCACATCACCTTTGATGGAATCAAGAAATGCAACCAAACGTTTTTCGCGCTCAAGGCTCTTCTCATACGTAGGCACTCCCAGATGGAAGTCGGATGCGAAGTATATTTTTTTTCCTGTCTTCAATTAGAATTTAATACTGCGGAAAAATTCCAGCGGGTTTAATTTTTTCAGGTGTAACTCAAAACGCACAAGGTTTCCGTAATGCAATTCCTGCTGGTCAACAATGTATTTGAGGTCCTCTGAATAGGTAATCGGGAAATAGAGCACAAAAATATCCTTTATTACCGGCAATTCAACACCCCATTCCCAGGAAATTGAACGTGCTTTTGGATATCCTTTATACGCGTCGTTAAATGAGCCCACATCCGCGAACAGCTTGAATGGCAGGATTCCCGGCAATGTGGTCGATAAATTCACCCCAACCATCCATTGATTTGCCTTACGGTAAAACAAGGTTGGCATTTTGAATCCTGCATCCGCCAGTAAAAACTGCTGTGCCCAGATTCCATGATCCATATTTCTTCCCGGGAAAATTTCGTCGAAGAAGTAATCGTGACTACCATCGGTACCGCTCAGACGCATGTTGTAATCTATCCGGCTGGTACTCTTTTCCGAAATTTTCATCGCGCCTACAAACAAACGAATGTCCAGTCCTTTGTTGGCTTTACCGTAAGAAAGGAAATTTTTTGTTTCCAGAAATACCTTGTGAAATTCTTTACCGATCGTGAATGAAACCTTTTGTGAATTCGAGTAAAATTCATTTTTATTCACAGATTCCGCTTCCAGCTGGAAATAATTCAGTTTCTCCTTTTTAGTGGAGAATTTATGAATCATAAAATCAGTATACGGAGGCTGTAATCCGTAAGGCATAATTCTTTCAATGTAAAGATGTCGCAAAGTGATGGTCTGTGTCAGCTGTTCTTTTAGATCGTTATTTCTGAACAAAAACTGAATACGGTTGTCAAGCTTTGTAAAATGTAAAGTGGAGGAGTAGTGAATGTTGTATACATCGTTGTCGTAAACATCATCTGCATACGCATAACGGCTCAGACCGCTCTGCAAAGTGATCTTTTGTATGAAATTATTGTATGGATATAAATGATAACGAATCTGTCCTTCACCTGCAATTTCCTGAAGTCGGAATGAATACATCGGTGCAAGAACATACTCAAATTTTTTCTCCGGACTAAAAATATTATACACCGCTGCTCCGGCCATCACCTGGTTGTAAGCATTCCACCCTGCAATCGGAGAGAGAAAGATCTGTGTGCGTTCAGGATTTTCGACTGCTGCCGGAAATTGAATCTTCAGGCGTTCCAGTCCACGCAAAATTCCTGTCGTGCGGATAATGTTGTTCTTCCTTCTCAATTCCAGTTCTCTTTGCGCAGCATCAATACGAAATGCTTCACAGGAATCGCAGGGAAACATCAACAGTCTTTTTACCGGAAAATCCTTCAAGCTTTATTGTTTGCGTAATCTCACCATTGTGAATTCCATTCAATGTAAGCGGCGCTGTTACACAGCCTTTGTTTTTGAGCGTCACTTTGTAATTACCTGCTGAATTCAGACGAACACAGGTGATAGCGTAATCTGATTTTTTTGTATTCTCCAGAAAATCATCAAACAACCAGGCAAGGTTTTTACCTGTCGTCGATTCAAATGATTTTTTTATATCAGAAGGCTGCGGATGTTTAAACTTCCATTCTGAATAATAAGCACGCATCGCCACATCAAACAAACTGTCGCCGAGATAGGAGAGGAGGTGTTCGAATCCAAGCGCTGTTTTTCTGTATACATCTTCATGGTAGCTCGCGTACGAATATTTTTCAGAAGACAAATCCGGCGATTGATCACTGTTTTCTCTTGCTCCACTCAGATAAGCCAGATAATTTGATCTTCGTAAATTAAGAGTAGCTAAGCCTACATATTTCCCGATTTTGCCTGCACGATAAAAAGTCTGCTCCTGTGATTTTGGAGTGGCCGTGTATTTTGTATAAATATATCTCGTTTCAAAAAACATGGTCAGGCCTTCATCCATCCAGGGATGCAGACGTTCGTTCGATCCAAGAATACCATAGAACCAGTTGTGTCCAACTTCATGCACAATTACATCTTCTAAACCGAAATCACTTCCTTCCGTTCCAATCGCTGTGATCATCGGGTATTCCATTCCGCTTCCGGAGGCATAACCTACATCCACCGCGCTCACCTGTGAGTAAGGATAATCACCCATCCATTTTGATCCGTATTCAATGCTGTGTCTAAGATATTCAGGCGCTTTTTTCCAACGCTCCGGTTCCGCATTTGTAAAAAATGCCCAGGTGGTGACGCGTTTTCCGGAACCGGGTAATTCCGCATCACCTTTTAATACATGCCAGCGCTTGTCGGCAAACCAGGCGAAGTCGTGAATATTTTCCTGGTGATAATGCAAGGTTTTTGTTTCCTGACTACTCGGCGGGAAACTCATATCAGCAGGAAATTCATCCATCCCTGAAGTTTCTTTCGCTTTGCTGTTCAACCATTCTTCTTCGGAAGGATTATTCACAAGAGTTCCGGTGGCGCCAACAACATAGTTCTGCGGAAGCGTCAGCGTTACATCAAAAGTTCCGAACTCACTGTAATATTCACCTTTGTCGAGATAAGAAAAATAATTCCAGCCATTCACATCATAAACCGCCGGTTTGGGATACCACTGTGAAATAAAATAAGCCTGACCCGAATGCCCCAATCTCGATAAATTCGCGTCGGGAATTTTGACCCTGAAAGGTGTACTGATGCTGATCGAATCACCGGGCAATAAAGGACGGTTGAGTTTTATTTTGCAAATATCAATTGTATCCGTGAGCAATGACCAGTTCACTGTTTCCTGATTCACACGAAAATCCAGTGAGTCAATGGATCCGCGGGATTTTTCTCTTAACCGACGGTAACTCTCGTCTCCATTCTTATAGAATTCATTTCCCAAGGCCGTATTCTCATTCGAATAAGCATTTGGCCACAAATGAAAATACAGCTCTGTAAGTGTCTGCTTGCTGTTGTTTTTGTAAATGATTTCTTCGTAAGCGGAAAGCTGATGCTTTTTGTCATCCAGCTTTACATCAATTTTGTAATGAACATCCTGCTGAAAATATTCCTGTGCATCACTCTTCTGCGGTATGATCAATACAAATAATATCAGGAACACAGCTGTGCGCAACTTTTTCCTAAAAAAAATAAATACAAGTGTGATTAAAGTAAACAGCCGGGACATACCTGTGCAAAGTACGAGCAAATTTGAATAAAGCGGAGGAGGGGATCAGGAATTTTTCCCCAATAATTCCATCAGTTTGAGGTCAAGTTCTTCACTCTTCAGACCTTTCGCGATGATCTTTCCATTCTGATCAATGAGAACGCTGTATGGAATGGCTTCGATGCTATAATCCTTCACCACTTTGCTTTCCCATTTCTTCAGTTCACTCACCTGAGGCCAGGTGATGCCATCCTTCTGAATGGCTGCTTTCCAGGAATCCAGATTTTCATCAAGTGAAACTCCGTAAATCATAAAACCACGGTCCTTATACTTTTGAAACAACCTCACAATATTTGGATTCTCCCTGCGGCAGGGTCCGCACCAGCTGGCCCAGAAATCTATGAGAACTACTTTTCCTCGTAGTGAGGATAAAGCGATTTTTTCTCCGTCCGGTGATGAAAGATTAATTTCCGGCGCTTCACTTCCCGGAGGAAGTTTTTGCAAATCACTCATCAACGCTTTGAAATCCTGCACATATTTATTCTCCGGATACTGCTTGGCCAATGTGGATTCCAGTTTCACGAGCAATTCCATGGATGATTGTTGATTCAAAAATTTTGTAGCCGAAAGCGAAACGATAGAATTCAAATGCTTGTCGATGAATTTTTTTGAAAAAGAAGACATCGTTTCCGTGTAATGCTTTTGCAAAGCAGCTCCCGCAGAATCTTTTCTGTAAGGGTTCTCTTCACGAAAAGTCGCATATACTTTATTCAATGAATCGCCAAGATTTTTCTCATATTGTCTGAGTTCCTTGAGCAATTCTGAATCATCCGAACCACTTACTGTATAGGTTTGCTCTACATTGTTGGCGTCGCCCGACAATTCAATATTCTCACCGCCTTTCAACACAAGAAAAATGACATTGGCAGGGTTGGTACGCACCATGTAGTAGTCCAATCCTGTCGCCAGGTTACGCAGACTGAAGTTCCCGTCAGCATCTGTTTTGGCGGAGTCGAGTGTTTCCTCTCCATTCTCAACTATTTTCTGAAAATACACGGTGATACCACTCGCGTTTTTAAATTTTCCATGAATCGTTCCGCTTTCAGACTCCTTGTTTGAACAGGCATTCATGAACAGCATCACCAATGTCGCTATTCCGATAATTTTTTTCATTCGCAGTTCTTGATTTAACAATTATGTATTTGCAGCTTTTCCCTCCCGGGATTTTGAATGGATAATCAACTTACCGGACACAAATTTTTCCCGTGTATGTTTTAGAAGATGTTTTGATGTCCACAAAATATATTCCGGGGACAAGATCATCCACTTTTATTTTACATTCGGATAAACTTGTATTTGACAAATTGATTGTTCTGATAATTCTTCCTGAAAGATCACTGATCTGAGCACCGGTAATGGCCTGACTCGTTTCCGGTAATTTTATTTTTACAAATTCAGCGGCAGGATTTGGGTAAATGGAAAGTGCTTCAGCTTTTACGGCATTGTTTTTCACACTTAGAATGGGTGAAATATCCAGCACAAATAAACCCAATTGCATATCACTAGCCAGTATTACTCCGCTTGGTAAATCGGTGTAGGCAGCCCATGCTCCGGCGTAAGCCGGACTCGGATACGTTCCCGGAGTGTTTTGTGGATGTGTATCAAAGAAACCCATCAGTGCAGGTAAAGAGGGTGTGCCAATGTCATAGATGTATACTCCATCCTGGTAATTCGCCATTACCAGCATATCATCTTTTACATAAGGATTGTGTGGTGTATTTCCAGGATTGGAAGAAAAGGTATGTACGGTAATCGGATTCGCTACATCTGTAACATCCACAACTTTTATAGCCATACCATCAGGTACTTCATCACACATGTACAACATGCTGTGATCCTTCGAAAGAAAACTACTGTGATTATATCCCTGATCAGGATAAGTGGTCAGATTTCCGATTTCTAAAAACTGATTCAGGCTTTCATCGTATTTGTATATGTGCAGACCATCATATCCACAGGAGGCAAATACAGTATCATGCACAACATACATGTCGTGCACCTGGTTGATGATCGGATAATCCTGATCAAGTCGGCGAAGCAATACCGGAAGAGCAGGATTTCCAAGTGTGTACACATTCATGGACGAATAATTACTTCCAGTAGCCACTGAAGCTACGTATAGTTTGTCTCCTTCAATGTACAAAGTATGTGCATGCGTAAATACGCTGGTTCCGTCATAAACGATATGCACAGAATCCGGCAGGTAACTCATATCGGCAATTTGTAAACTATTGTTACCGGCATCATCACTGATGATATAGAGATAGTTTCCGTAGGTTTTGAATTCATGCCAGATGCAATCAGTATGTCTTCCCGGAACATAATCCCGTTGTACGATATTGCTTGGATCTGTGACTTCGATAATATAGGTTCCGGATGTAGATCCGATAATTCCATATTCTTTTCCATCAATTGGATTGGCCCATCCATAACAACTTTGATAACGGATTCCATAGGTTGGTTCCGGTGTAACATTCGGGTCATCAAAATTGCTGAACAAATTTATATTCTGATGATCATACTGAGCATGACCTGCCATTGCAAGGAATACCATCAGGCAAAGTAGAATTGTCTTTTTCATTTTTTAGCTATTGTATGTGCCTACAAGTTAAGGAGATTTTTTCTTGATTCTGCAGCTGAAAAAATAGCTGACCTGTTAAACTATCGTGTGCTGGATTGAATCATCCGGTTGGCCGGCGGATTTTTTTTGAGATAATCCATGATCCGGTTATTAAAACCGGTTTCATCCTGGTGAAAAGCAACTTCAATAGGTAAATAAAACAAAGGAAGATTGCTGATCAATGGTTCCAACTCCGGGTTCTGCAATCGCATCGCGTCTTTTTCTGTGGTCACAATGATCTTGCTCTGATTGGCGATATTGTCGAAGGTCTCCTGAATCTTACGGATGTCTTTTGTTGAAAATTCATGATGATCCGGGAAGATCAATGTCTCCAGCTTATCAGTATGTCTCCGCAAGTATTCCAACAACCCTGATGGATTCGCGATTCCTGTCACCATCAGAATGGTGAATCGTTTCTCCATGTAATAACTGGCTCCCATCAGCATGCCTGTTTGTTTGCCCGTCACACGGTTAAATTCTCCGTATTTATAAAATGAGAAAAATACCTGCTGGTGTTCCAGTGGTTCAAGTCTCTCCAGTATACGTTTACGTTCTATCGGCACAAGAATATTTGGCGACTTGGTGATGATGATGGTATCCGCACGTTTTTTACCGCTGAAAGGTTCCCGTAAATTTCCGGCAGGCAACATAAAATCTGTTTTGAAGATGCTGTCGTATTCTATCAGCAAAATAGAATGTCCGGGTTTCACATGTCTGTGCTGAAAGGCATCATCCATCAGAATGATTTCGATCTTCGGATTCAGACGCATCAGTTCTTCTATCGCCGCGGTCCTGTCTTCACCTACCGATACGCGTACACCCGGAAATTTGGTAAAGTATTGCATGGGCTCATCGCCATACATCCAGGTGTTCGCCGGTGATTTTAAAAGTAAAAAGCCTTTGGTATGCCTTCCATAACCACGACTCAGCGTGGCAATCTTGTACTCTTTTTGAAGCAAACGAATGAGGTATTCAACATGCGGAGTTTTGCCCGTACCACCTGTGCTCAGGTTGCCAATTCCAATAACCGGAACCGGAAATGAAGCGGATTTGATGATTCCCCTGTCGAAAAGAAAATTCCTCACCTGCATGATCACTCCGTAGAGAAGTGAAAATGGCCATAATAGTCTGCGTAACGTTTGCACCGTGGCAAATTACAAAAATTAGCATGATTGCCCTGAAGCAATTTTTTGTAGTATTGAATTTCATATCAATTTTCGAAGATGCTATGAAGATCAAGGAATTGACAGATTATCTGGAGCAAATTGCTCCCTTATCCCTGCAGGAATCCTACGATAATGCCGGCTTACTGGTGGGTGATCCGTCCATGGAAATCACCGGGGTTCTGCTTTGCCTGGATAGTACGGAGGAGGTCATCGCGGAGGCCGTGCAGACCGGCTGCAACCTCGTTATTGCCCATCATCCCATCATTTTTAGCGGATTGAAAAAGCTCAATGGGAAAAATTACATCGAGCGCACTGTTATCTCCGCTATTCGAAACAACATCGCCATTTACGCCGCCCATACCAATCTCGACAATGTCCGTAACGGTGTCAACCGCAAGATCGCGGAAACACTGGGCTTGAGCGGACTGGAAATCCTTTCTCCGAAAAAAAATCTGCTCCGGAAACTCGTTACTTTTTGTCCGCATGACAAAGCTGAAATCGTTCGTTCAGCCTTGTTTGATGCAGGCGCGGGAGGTATCGGAAATTATGATTCCTGTAGTTTCAATGTTCCCGGAACAGGAACGTTTCGGGGAAATGATCAGACGAAACCCTATGTCGGCAGTCCCGGCAAACTGCACGAGGAAGCGGAAACCCGCATCGAAGTGATCTATGAAAAATGGATGGAATCCGCCATTCTGAAGGCTCTCCGATCTTCACATCCTTACGAGGAAATCGCCTACGACTTGTATTCGCTTGAAAATGATCATGTACAAACCGGTTCAGGCATGATTGGCACCCTTTCACAGCCTCTGGAAGCCAGAGAATTTCTTGAAATGGTGAAGAAAACGATGAAAACAGCTTGCATTAGACATACATCATTGATTAACAAGAAGATAGAAAAAGTAGCGGTTTGCGGAGGCTCTGGAAGCTTCCTGCTTTCAGATGCGATACGTGCTGGTGCTCAGGCATTTATCACAGCGGATTACAAATACCATCAGTTTTTTGATGCCGAAAATCGCATCCTGATCACCGATATTGGCCATTATGAGAGCGAACAGTTCACCATCGAACTGTTTAGGGATCTGATTCTTAAAAAATTTTCTACCTTTGCCGTCCGCTTAACCGGGGTAAATACGAATCCTGTCCATTATTTCTGATTCAATCGCTTTATTTGATTGAATTACTTATAAAATACTTGAATCATTCAATGTATGGCCACGAAAAAGTCCCTGGCTAAAACGGCGAAAAAGGAAGATGCTTCTGTGAAGAAAGCATCGAAAACAAAAGCCGCGACTTCGCGTGCTTCAGGCAAAGAAGAAGAACGAACATCTATCAACCAAAATAAATCAGACGTGAGCTTATCCAAATTAGCCAAAGCAAAGATCAAGACGAAAGAACAGGTTACGTTCAAACCACGTAAGATCGAAAAGATCATCGACGTAAACCGGCTCGAGAAAAAGCTGAACGAAATCATGGAGCTCGATCATTCCGAGTTTACCGTGGAAGAAAAACTGAAAGCACTTTACGTTCTGCAGGAAATTGATTCAAACATCGATAAGATCAGAACGATTCGTGGTGAACTTCCAATGGAAGTGAGCGATCTCGAAGATGAAATCGTTGGTCTCAACACCAGGATTTCAAATATCAATGAAGAAATGGCTCATCTCAACGACCAGGTTTCTAAAAAAGAAACAAGCGGTGAAAGATGCAAAAGAAGCCATCAAGAAATACGAATCACAACAATCGAAAGTGAAGAACAATCGTGAGTTTGATTCTCTGAACAAAGAAATCGAATTCCAGAACCTGGAAATTCAACTGGCAGAAAAACGCGCGAAGGAATTTTCTATCGAAGTGGTAACGAAAAATGCTATCCTCGAAGAAACACAAGCCGTTCTCGATGAAAAGAACACCGTTCTGAAAATGAAAAAAGCGGAACTGGAAAGCATCGTTGAAGAGACTCAGAAAGAAGAGGATCACCTGCGTAAAATTTCTACAAAAGCTCAGACCATCGTTGACGAGCGTTTGTTCGCCGCATATTCACGTGTACGTACCAATGCCCGTAACGGTCTTGGTGTTGTCGCCATTCAGCGTGATGCTTGCGGAGGTTGCTTCAACAAAATCCCGCCTCAGCGCCAACTGGATATCCGTCAGCACAAAAAAGTAATCGTGTGCGAACATTGCGGTCGTATCCTCGTGGATCCGAAAATCGCGGATGAAGAAACAGTGGATTAATCATTCTCTAAAATTATATTAAAGGGATTTCTTTACCGGAATCCCTTTTTTTATTTTCGTAAAGTGAAACAAAGGCTCTTTTGTTTTTTACTGCTTTTTCTGCCGGTGATGCCGGCCTTCGCGTACTATGAATTTGATGACAATCTCCGGCTGGCTTATTCCCGCATTCTGAATTTGCATCTGGAAGAAGGAAAAAAACTTCTCGCAAAAGAGCATCTCGAAAAACCCGGCAATCATCTCACTTTGTTGTATGAAAATTACATTGATTTTCTAACCGGATTTATCACGGAAGAAGAAAGTGATTTCATTTTATTGAAAAAGAATGTAGCGCAACGATTGAAAATTATTTCAAAGGATAAAAATGATTCTTCTTCGCCTTTTCACCTCTATGTGAACGCGGAAATGATTATGCAGGAAGCTATGCTGAAAGTGAAATTCAAAGAGCATGTTTCCGCCGCGACCGATATCCGTAAAGCCTATCGAATGGTCGAGAGAAACGAAGCCATCTTCCCGACATTTATCCTCAACCGGAAACTGATGGGCTTCCTGCACGTGCTGGTCGGCGCTATTCCCCGTGAATACCACTGGCTGGTAGAGATGGCCGGACTTGAAGGAACGGTCCCTGAAGGCACGGCTGAACTCGTTAGTCTTTACGATCACCTCGAAGGTTCGCCCTATGCCTGTTATCGTGATGAATTGCTTTTTTACCTCGGCAACATTCACAATTCATTCGCGAAAAATGAAACACACGGACAACAATTGCTAGAATGGATGCTTCCGTCGACAGCGGAGAGTCCCCTGATTCGTTATTGCTACGCGAATGTGGCCATGAAAATGGGAAGAAACGAAGATGCTTTGAAAGTGCTCACACTTCCCATGAATCAGGAAGGTGTCTTTCAGTTTCATTTTCTCTCCTACAAAACCGGACTCGCGAAATTGCGCAAGCTTGATTACACTGGCGATGCCGACATCCGGAAATTCATCACGAATTTCAAAGGCACGAATTATATTAAAGCGGCCTGGCAGAAACTGGCCTGGATCTCTTTTCTAAAAGGCGATCAGAAAAATTATCACGAATGCATGATGCATTGCAGGGAATCGGGTGGACAGTTTGTCGATGAAGATAAAGAAGCCATGAATGAAGCAAGCAGTACCGAAACGCCAAACGCATTGTTGCTGCGTTCGCGTTTGCTTTTTGACGGAGGTTATTACAAAGAATCTCTTTCTGAAATCGCCGGACAGCCGCTCGACAGTTTTCCCCGCTACCGTGATCAGTTGGAAGTCACCTATCGCTTCGGAAGAATTCTGCATCGCATGAAACAAATCGACAAAGCCATCGAGTATTATCAGCAGACATTAAAAAATGGCGCCAGCTCACGCTATTATTTCGCCGCGAACAGTGCTCTGCTCCTCGGCATGATCTACGAAGAACGTAACGAACCCGAAAAAGCCATCTCCTACTACAACCAATGCCTCGCCCTCGATCACCACGAATACCAAAACAGCATCGACCAGAAAGCGCAGGCGGGGCTGGATAGGATTAGTGCAGGGGAGTAGATTTTGGTGGTTAGTGCTTAGAGGTTAGTGCTTAGTGGTTGGTGGTTAGTGCTTGGAGGGTAGTGCTTGGTGGTTAGTGCATAGTGTTTTTTGCCAATATAATATCCTCCTTTTACTGAGTTGTGGTTGAGGGAACTTCATTCTTTCTTTGGTTTTAAATTCAATCAGATGAAGTCCTATAAAAACCTGGATGTTTGGGTTCAAGCACGTGCATTAGTCAAAATGATTTATGAAGCAACAAGAGCTTTTCCAAAAGAAGAAATTTTTGGTTTGACTTCTCAGATCAGAAGGGCGGCAATTTCAATACCACTCAATTTTGCCGAAGGATGTGGAAGATTTCATCGTAAGGAAACTATTCACTTTATGTATATCTCGAGAGGTTCCTTGAATGAATTAGAAACTGCATTAATCTTGTCTCTTGATTTGGGATATCTATCAGAAAATGATTTATCGAATTTGACAGAAAAATGCGAAGAATGTAAAAGACTTTTAAATGGATTTATAAATTATCAGGAGCGTGCAATTAAACAGGCAACGAGAAATAGCAAGTCTTAGCTACCACAACTAACCTCTAACCTCTAACCTCTAAGCACTAACCACCAAGCACTAAGCACTAACCACTAAGCACTAAAAACGGACGCCGAAGGTAATCGTCACATTATTCGTCCTCACTTTGTTCTTAACGCCGGGGACGTCCTGGTTGCGGAGGGTGTAGGGTTGGAAGTACTCGTTGCTTTCGGTGTACATGTAGCCGATATCCACAAACAAATCTTTATCACGGATTCCGATTCCGCCGCCATAGCTGGTTTTCTTGAAGTCAGCGCCGCCGGCAATGTATTGCGTGTTGAGTGGTGATGAAGTGAATGCTGTTCCTCCACGCAAACTGTAATTGCCGATTCTGTACTCGGCACCGACACGAAGCGTGCTGGTGGAAGTGTATTTGTTCCGGATCACATCGTTCGCGTCAGCGAATGTCGCGTCAACAGCATCCAGGCGGGCTTCACTGTAATCACTGAATTCATAGTCGCCGCTGATGAGTCCGTATTTGCCGATGATGAAAGCCAGACTTCCAATCGCTTTGAAAGGAGTCGTGAGCGTGTAATCGTAAGAACCGTCAGGAGAATCTTTAGTATCGGAATAACCACCGTCAAATTTCGCTTTCATCGTGCTGTTATAGTCATCATGCATACTGTACCAGGTTGGAGTGTGAATAGTCGCGCCCAGTCTGACCCAGTCGGCAGCACGGTAAATCATCCCGAATTTGAAATTAAAACCAAAACCACGTGTTGTCAGATTCTGATCGAACTGAAACTGATTGAGTGTGTCGATCACATTCTCTTTATCGATCTCTTCAAAAGTTGTTTCTTCCAGATAACGAATGTTCGCGAAGCCGATACTTCCTCCGAGAAACAAACGATTGCTGTAATTCCCGCCGAAAGAGATATTTGTTTCTCCCATTGATCCTCTTGTTTCCGAACTTCTTCTTTGTACAATATTTCCGTTCGGCACAGCGGAGGAGTAATTGTTTACTGAATCAGGATTGATCAGGTAAGTGTAATAGGCGAGGTATTCGTAAAATGGATCCAGGTTTTCATAACCGGTACCCTGCGCGTTTTCAGCGAAATAATTTGTGAGGGAATTCTTAGGGTTGGTATTCTCGTAAAAGCTTCTGTTGTGAAAATTGTTGATACGGTTGTATCCAAAACCAAAGTTCCAGCTTTTCCATCCTGAACCTTCATCGTTTTCTGTGAGCTTATGTGTGAACACCGCTCCCGCGTTACCAAAATTAAAATTGAAACGTCGCTCCGTATTCGTCTTTCCAAGAAAATTCGATTCCGTTGATCCGATGAAAACGGAAGGAGTAAATGAAATTTCTGATTTACGGTAAATGGCAATACCTGCAGGGTTCGCGGCCAGACAGGAGAAATCTCCGCCCAACGCGCCGAATGCGCCGCCCATACTTGTGAACCGGGAAGTGCCGCTCAGGTTGCTTTGTGAATAACGAAATGCATCCAGATCAGTTTGTGCAAATGAGGAGATGCTGATGAACAGAAGTAGGAATGATGGGAGTATCTTTTTCATAATACGGGAGTATTGAATAAAAAAGCCCGCATACCTTTTAGTTCTCTCTAGGTCAGGCATGCGGGCAGGAAACATGGAATTGTAAATTGTACTGATTAAATTTTTAAACTTATTTTCTTCTTCCGCCATTGCTGCGTTGCTCACCGGAATTGTTCTGACGTGGAGCAGGAGCAGGCTGAGTATTGCTGCGTTGTGGAGCAGGACTTTCCTGGCGGAATTGTTTGGGTTCATTTCTTGGCTGAACCATTGACGGACGGGTTTCCTGACGCGGACTTGGAACAACGATATTGCTTCTTTCCTGTCTTGGCGGTGTTACTTCCTGTCTGTTTTGTTGCACAGGTCTTTGTACATCGCCATTGCGCTGTTGCTCGTTGCGTGGGGTCCAGCCATTGTTATTGCTATTTTGCTGTTCGCCATTGCCTGATTGATTCATTACATCACCACGGTTCTGGAAATCAGCATTGGATGAATTGTTCTTTGGACGCGGTTGCTGATCATTTTTGCGTGGCTGTTGATTGTTCTGCTGAGCAGGATTGGTGTAATTCGGACGCACAGTTGGCGCCTGATCATTTCTTTTTGAAGGCTGTGAAGGAGATTTTACATCCTGAGGATTGGAAGGAGTAACAACAGCAGGATTTGGTTTCGTTGTTGGTACAGTTCCCTGGTTAGGTCTCACATCGCCACCTGATGGATTTCCATTCTGGTTTTTATCGCTGATCACCCCTTTAGAAGGACGGGGAGAAGTCGCGTTGTCATTCATATCACCACCTTTGGAAGGTTGAACCGGACGAACATCACCATTGTTATTGGAAGGACGTGTATCGCCATTCTGATTCTGGTTGTTGCCTTTCACCGGTGAAGTCGGACGAGTGTCTCCATTCTGATTTTGACTGTCTCCGATTTGCGGACGTCCTACAACCGCAGGATTTTTCTCCTGTTGTGTGGCGTTTGGTTTACCTGAAGGTCTCACCATTTCCTTAGAGTCGCCATTGTTCAAACCTTTTGAAGGCATGGAAGGAATTCTGCCTTCCTGTTGAGCCATCTGGTATTTTTCTCCCAGTGTTCTTGGTGATTCACTGTTCTGACGACCGGAAGGACGCGGACTATTTCCGCTGGCTGTTCCGCGAGGACCGTAATAACTGTTGTTGTCGTAACTGTTATAATAGTATGGATTACCATTGCCATAATAACCATCATAATATCCGTGATTATAACCGGCCCAATAACCATCACTATAACCGTGATTGTATCCATAACCATAAGAGTAAGGAGAATAATAACTGCTGTACCATGGATCATAATACCACGGACTGTAACCCCAACCGATGCTCACGCCGCCATAACAGAAAGGTGATGTATAATAATAAGAAGGAGCCCACCAGTGGTAACCCAGGTAAATACTCACGCCCCATGAACTTGGGTTGTAATCGTACCAGTAAGAATTGGTGTAATAAGGATCATAATAACTATAGCCTACAACCGGACTGTAAAATCTGCGGAGTCGGGCAGAGTAGGCGTAATCATAATAATCGTCGTCGTTGTAATAGTTGTTGGTGACATAGGTATTTCCCTGTCCGTCCTGCGTCTGAGTGGAATTGGAATAATCCTGACTGCGTTCATCAGCAGGATAGGTTCCGTTCTGATCATTGGAATTGGAATAATTGCTCTGATCGTTGGAAGGTTCGGTAGAAGTGTTGTTATTGTTCTGGGAATATTCCGAAGCGGGAGCCGTCGCAGGATAGGTCGTTGCTTTCGGTTTTGAATAGTCTTTGGAGGAGTAGTAGACATCATCCGCTGAATCGTTGCCTGCATGATAGGTGGATGAACATGCACCCAAAAAAAGCAGGGTCGCGGAGCTGAGGAGGAGTTGAAGCTTTTTCATTGTTGGTTCCTTTCCGTTTAGATGATAATTGAGGCGGAAATATTAACAGGGGGATAAATTCTTACTTTTGTTTCCTTATTTACAAACACTGTACCAAAATTCATTTTCGGAAAATTAATTCATATGGGAAAAGACTTTCCAACCCGCGCGGAAAATTATTCACAATGGTATAACGACCTGGTCGTTAAGGCCGATCTTGCTGAGAATTCAGCAGTTAGAGGATGTATGGTGATCAAACCCTATGGCTATGCCATCTGGGAGAAGATGCAGGCGACCCTGGACAAAATGTTCAAGGACACCGGGCATCAGAACGCCTATTTCCCGCTATTTATACCGAAGTCATTCTTTACCAAGGAAGCCTCTCACGTTGAAGGCTTTGCCAAAGAGTGTGCCGTTGTGACCCATTACCGTCTGAAAAACGCGGAGGATGGCAGTGGTATTATCGTGGATCCGGAAGCGAAACTCGAAGAAGAGCTGATCATCCGTCCGACCTCCGAGACCATCATCTGGAATACCTACCGTGGCTGGATCCAGTCCTACCGCGATCTTCCGATCCTGGTGAACCAGTGGGCGAATGTGGTCCGTTGGGAGATGCGGACGCGTTTGTTTTTGCGTACCGCGGAATTTCTCTGGCAGGAAGGACATACGGCGCATGCTACCGACAAGGAAGCCGTTGAAGAGACTTTGCGGATGCTGGATGTATATGCCGAATTCGCGGAAAACACACTCGCGATTCCGGTGGTGAAAGGAGTAAAGACAGCTAACGAACGTTTCGCCGGCGCATTGGATACTTATTGCATCGAAGCGATGATGCAGGATGGTAAAGCGCTGCAGGCAGGAACCTCTCATTTCCTTGGACAAAATTTCGCGAAAGCATTTGATGTAAAATTCACCAACCGTGAAGGCAAACAGGATTTTGTATGGGCAACTTCCTGGGGCGTCTCCACGCGATTGATGGGTGCATTGGTGATGGCACACAGTGACGACGACGGACTGGTTCTTCCTCCAAAACTGGCTCCGATTCAGGTGGTGATTGTACCGATTTACAAGACGGATGAACAGCTCGCCGCGATCAGTGCGGTGGCGAATAAAATCTCATCGGATCTGCGCGCAAAAGGAGTAAGTGTGAAATACGATGATCGTGACACACAAAAACCGGGATGGAAATTTTCAGAGTATGAATTCAAGGGAGTTCCTGTGCGCATCGCTATCGGTCCGCGCGATCTCGAGAATGGTACTGTGGAAGTGGCGAGAAGGGATACCAAGGAAAAGTCGGTGATGCAGATCACGGATCTCGCTTTGAAAGTGGAACATTTGCTCGAGCAAATCCAGAGTAATCTGTACAACAAAGCGCTGACATTCCGCGAAACGCATACATACAAAGCCGATACATACGATGAATTCAAAAAGCAGCTCGATGAAGGTGGTTTTGTGATGGCGCATTGGGATGGTACTACGGAGACTGAATTGAAGATCAAAGAAGAGACAAAAGCCACAATCCGTTGCATTCCGATGGATTCCAAAGCGGAGGAAGGCAAATGCATTTATACCGGCAAACCTTCTTCGCGCAGGGTGATATTTGCAAGGGCTTACTGATTTTCTATCTTTGAAGGATGTCGGGCAACTCACAGGAACTGATTTACAAATTGCTTCGCGAGAAAGTCGTCCTCAAGCAGGAGGTGTTTGAGCGTACGCAGGCAATTTTTTTTCAGCTCAAAGAGATTCTGCAGAAGCTGTATACAGAGATGCAGAAGGAGATCAAAAAGATCGATAAGGACATTGCGCTCGAGTTCAAGGATAGGGGAGACTACGAGATGGAGTTTACCCTGGCGGATGATACCCTGATCTTTCTGATGCATACCAATGTGTTTACCTTCGACAGGGATCATGAAGTCTGGAAGACCTCTTATGTGCAGGAAGACCCGAACCGTTCGTATTGCGGAAAGATCTATATCTACAATTTCCTTTCCGACAGTTTCAAGTACAACCGGACCAATGATATTGGATTATTGATAGGAAGAATCTTCGTGAATAAGGACGGTCATTTTTTTGTAGAGGGAAAAAGGCAGTTGGGTTTCCTTTACAACGACTTCAGTTCCGCTGTTTTAGACAATGAAAACCTCCGAAAGGTGGTAGAATCGGCGATTCTGTACAGTCTGGATTTTGATCCCTACATTCCACCTTATGAGCAAATGACGCAGATTTCCGTCCAGGAAGTGATGGAAAGCTCAATTCAGTCCAAAATCGCCACCGGCAAACGCTTAGGCTTTCGTTTTCAGTCAGATGCGAATCCCCTCGGGATGCCCTGAAAAAGAAAAAATTTCCCAACAAATTTGAGTTTTTGAAAAAAAAATTACCTTTGCAGCCCATTGAACAAATGGCCCGTTCGTCTAGGGGTTAGGACGCGTCCCTTTCACGGATGAAACAGGGGTTCGATTCCCCTACGGGCTACCCTCAGGGAAAGATCGGTTTTTTTACCGGTCTTTTTTCTTTTCCCCCTCTGGAAACCCGCGCCAGTATTGAAGAGTAGGCCTATCAACTCATTGGGTTCGGGAGTTCGAAATTCATTTTCTTCAAAAATCAGTTTTTCTGAGAATATCGAACTCAATAAATATCTCTTTTGGTCTACTGATGATGTTTCATATAGTGATCCGAGACTTGTCAGAATATTTAATCCCTTCTCAAAATCTTTCTTCACAGGTAATTTACTTGTTGAAGTATTTGAAAGCTCAAGCTGCAATTCTCCAATGATTTGATTTTGTTTTGAGATCAATCGATTGTATGATACTTTATCAATATCATCTTTCAAATATTTCTCGTCTATTTTTTCTAATGTAAATTTCGCATGATTGAGTTTTTGTTGTAATAGTTTTCTATCTGTTCTATCATTCTGACTATGGAGCGTCATTTGTTTTTCAAATAAATGAAGAAACAGTTCTTTTATTTCTGGTTTCAATTGTAGCTTTTTCATCCATGTTTTGATTTGCTCATTCAGGACTTCTGCTTTTTGTCTCTCTTTGCAACCAAGCATGCAATGATAATAGGCATAACGACCTCCAACTTTTCCTACGGAGTAGCTTCCACTCAAATTTCTACCGCACCTGGGACATATCAGATAACCTCTCAACGGAAATGTTTCGTTTACTTTCTTTGGTTTCGATTTGATCTTACTCTTTTGTAAAAGCATTTGCTGAACCTTTAGGAAAAGTTCTTCTGAAACAATTGGTTTATGTAAACCGGTAACAATTTCTTCTGGTTCTTTCAAGTAAGCTTTAATAAGAATTTTGCCACAGTACAAAGGGTTTCTTAACAATAGCCAGATATTGTTCCTTCCGCATTTCATTCCTTTCTTGTTTAATATCCTTCTCACCTCCTCAACATGATATCGTCCGCTTGCGTACAATTCAAATGCTTTCAAAACGAAATACGCTTTTTCATTGGGAATGATGATGGGTTTATTTTTTTCATCCCTGCTATAACTATATCCTAATGGTGGTGTAGAAACCCATCTGCCTTCTTTTTTAGCTCGTCGCATTCCTTGGGTTGTATTCATTGCTCTTCTGGTATTTTCGATCTCCGGAGCAGTTAAATAGATTGCCAACATCATCTTTTGCTCTGGGATGGAGAAATCAATGATTTGCTCAATTGCATTTGCTTCGACATTCATTTTACGAAGCTTCCCAAGCATATTCATGGCATCATTCAGGTTTCTTGAGAATCGATCCCATTTTAGAAAGAGAACCTTGCGCACCGATTTTTTCTCTCGGATGAAATTCAACAGCTTGATAAACTCTGGACGTTCAAATGTTTTAGCGGAGAAGTCGTCCTGGAAGTGTCCAACAATGTTTAGGTCATACAAAGAACAATAATTCTTCAACCGGGCTGTCTGGTCGCGTAAGCTGTACCCCTTGTCGGCCTGCTCATCGGTCGATACCCGTGTATAGATAACTACTTCTTCCATGAAATCATTGTTTTTGATGGGTTCTTATTAAGTTCTAGTTCAATTTTCACAAGCGCTTCAATGGCTGATAATACTTGCAATACTTCTTTGTCTGAATATTTTCTTTTGCTTTAGAAAGAATTTTTTTGCCTCTTCTAATGAGATCATGTGATTTACCCATGATGAATTTCTGCCGGTTTTTCCGGTCCAAAATCCAGGTAAATGTTAAGCCTGGTTTTTCCAGTGCCTGAGTTTTCATTACAATTTTATTTTTGATTTTTTTCCAAGTGAACTATTGATCCGTTTTCAGTAATCACTTTAATGTCTGCGTAAACACCTTTGATGATAAGGTCAATCAGTTTTACGTTAGGGCTTGCTTTCAGCTCTTCCGTAGCGAGAAGAAGTTTAGGCTGTCCATCATTAAAAGTGACTTCAATTGATTTGTAGCGATTTTCCCGAAGATATTCGAGCACTTTTTCTTCCTTTTCAGAAAGTTCAAACAATTTGCCAACTTTTTCAACCCTTCCTAAGCAGATTACTTCTTCGAAAAGGTGATTTAACGAAATTGAAATGTAGTTCTTACGAAGTATTGATTGAATTTCATGATTATTTACCTGGATTTGTAATTGATCAAGGAGTAGAGGAAGGACATGAATTTCATAACCCTCTTTGGATCCGCCTTTTGGATTTTCT
The DNA here is from genome assembly GCA_016720935.1 of Bacteroidota bacterium. Taxonomy (NCBI): domain Bacteria; kingdom Pseudomonadati; phylum Bacteroidota; species Bacteroidota bacterium. The sequence continues at coordinate 952,032 of JADKJP010000007.1, read as the reverse complement.
TCGATAGAAATTATGATTGAAATATTTTCTCCTGTAAGTAGAATTTGCATTAAGAGTAATTCAAATGTGGAGAAAGAAATATTTTTCACGCTTAAAAGAAAATCTTCATTAAAGGCAGAATCTTTTGAAATACCTTCTGGTAGTGGTTCTAAAAATTCAATTGCTTTGGCTTTTACCTGATCAGTGAGCAATTCAGTAAAAGCACTTTCGAAAAAAAGTTCAGCCTTCACAATTGCAATTACATTCAATCCAACATTAAATTGCCGGAGTCGCGCAATAAGTCGAAGCCACACCAATTCCGTCAGGTTAAAACGTCTCCATTTCATTGCTTCTACTTGAATGGGTAAAAGACCCTTCGTATCCCAATACGTAAGCTCGCGGTGGGTAACTCCGCAGTCTTGCAAACTAAAAGGCCGGCCGTCGAAATATTTCGATTTCAGGGTTCGAAGATTCTCGATCTGTTTCATTTTTTTAATAATGAACAAATATGTTCATTATTAAGAAAACATGCAAATATTTGTCGAAAAACTCATTTTTTATGTGTTTTTACATGCTTTGAAATATATCAATATGGACGGCATAAAAAGTATCGTTAATATCCAACCTATTTTGAAAAGGTCTTAAGTGTAGAGGAACCGTAGGGGTTAATTCTACCTTATTAAGCACGGGTCCGTAACAAAAACTACAGAGGAAATTGAATCGATCACCCATTATACCGGTATAAAATTGTGCGATGTTAAACGTCGGAGTGTGGATTACTTGCATCCATTCGATACGGTGAAAATGTTCTGGTTTACTTTACCATAGTTCCGGGTATTGAAATGAAAACTATCCGGGATGAATAGAGCGCAAATAAATTAGTAGCCTGGAGGGTAATTAAGCAGCGGTTAAATGTGCTGTGTATTTGTAATTGATTCAATCATCGATTGGAAGGTGAAGGTAAATTCAAGTGATGTTAAATTTTCCCGTAAAAGGCCATAAAAAAGTTTTTTTAAATGAAAAAGAATTTTTTTTCCGAATCGATATATTATCTCACCCATATAAAAAATTCCAATTAGAATAGGAGGGGGCCGTTTAGTAAGCTACCCGTTCAAATAGAATGAAGCAGTGATAAAAGTATGGATCAATTAGGATGGTTTTTAATTATTGATAAGGTGTCATGACCCGTAGGGGATTTAAGGCCGGAACCAATCTCTGAAATTGAAGATTTACTCAATGCTTTTACATTAAATTTACCCTTATCTTACATAGATCGCCTTGAGTACTTATTCGGATCTCTTCTTTTCGTTTTGAAATTCTTTAATGCATCTCTTTTCTCGTCAAACACGCCGCATAGGAATAAATTTTCTCGTATAAGTTTAGAACTATTTCTTGCGTGAGAAAAAAGTGTTTTTGACACACATGAATTATGCGATTTGGTTTTTTAAAAATTGCTGAAAAACATTTTTTTGAAACACTTTGTAAATACCATTCGATAAAAAAGATTTTTTTTGATTCTTTTGTAAATTTCACTTTCCCTTGATGGTTTAAAATAATGTTAAATTAAGCAAAGAGGTGCTTATAAAGAGACCATGCAAATCTTTCTACAATAATTGTCTAACTTGTGCCGATACAAATTAGATTCAGAAAAACCTAAATTGTTTTTTAATTAATTTCGAATGATTGATGTGACTTTTTAAATACACACACTTAATGGAAAACAAGCAATTTACATTCCCATTCGGACAGCCTCTAAGGCAGGTGAAGCAGAAGAGCCGCACCAAAAAAGATGTGTTCGTACTGGGTGTCTATGCCAGCGCGGTTCACGCCAGGTGGGTGGATAGAAGAGGTAAGCAGATCGTTGCTGCCCTTGCTGTAGCCAGTGAACCTGAAATATTTTGGAGAGGAGATGGAGCTGAGAAGATAATATCTGGAATACATGTTCCAGAGGAAGTTGGACAGTTGAAGCCAGCGGCGGCCCATCTAAATGGGCCATCTGGTAACGTTCTTGATCAAAAATACCTGGAACCACTCGGATTTACACGAGAGCAATCTTGGCTCTGCGACTTGCTGCCAGAGTCGAGGGTAAATGAGAACCAGCGGGCAAAAATCGATAAATTCTATAAGCCCATAGTTAAGAAGTACAACCTCTCTGAATCTACCGTGCCTGATTTTGATATCTCTGAACTTGATTCACTTGAAAGGCGGGAAGAAATATTACATGAGTTGGAAGAATCAAAAGCGGGTACGATAATCCTGTTGGGTGATCTGCCCATCAAGTGGTTTTTGAGGTTCCATGATAGGCGATATTCTAAGCTGTCAGATTTTGGTGAGACAGATGAGTTATACGGCAGAAAGCATGACGTGCAAATCAACAACAAATTGTATTCAGTTATTCCTCTTTGCCATCCACGACAGGCTGGCAAGTTGGGAGCTTCGAGCTCAAAATGGGGAAAGTTGCACGATCGCTGGGTTGAGAAAGGAAATGGAGTTGGATAATAGTTGTTAGAACTTCAAAATATTACTAAAAAGTTGGTTTTGAAGAGGCTTTGGCCATGTAGATTTCTTCGACATGATCAATTTCATCTTTGGAGTTCTGGCCGCAAATGATATTTTTGAATATTATTCGATGGTTTAATTTTTTAATTCAGTCTAAGTAATCTCTAAACTCATACGCACCTCATGAAATTTCTTGTCCTCGAAGAAGACGAACTGGATCGAATGATTTTCAAACGAGCTGTAAAATCCATCGATAACGACCATGAAGTCCAATTTGTAAAAAATGAGTACGAATTGGTGAAGGCGTTAAGGGAAGATAATGGAGACATCGTCTTCCTCAGTGCAAATGCAGGGAATGAACAAGATGTTCTGAGGACGATTCACTCGGTTCGGATAATGCGGGAGAAAATTCCGATTATCCTTAATTCAATTGGCGTCGAAAATATTTCCGTCGTGAAGTTCATGAAGGCTGGTGCAACTGATCTGATACCGAAGAACCATTTTTCACCGGCCACACTGGAAAATACAATTGCAGGACTGAAAAATATTTAACCGATTATCCAATATAGATTACCACTAAAAATATTGTTGTAATCATGACAGCTCAAAGTGGTGAGAGGATACTGTATGAAGATGAATATTATACAATGGTCACAGAGCCACTGGCGCCGTATCTGGCCTCTTTGAAAGAACCCATTGAATTTCGTTCCCCCTCTTCCACTTTTTGGCGAGGTTACATTGGAACGTGGAAATTTGAAAACAAGCGCTTGTTTCTGACAGATTTGCAAGCGTTTATTTTGGACAACAAGGAAGTTGGTATCGAATACTTATTTCCTGGAGAGCCAGTGGTGTTTGCAAATTGGTACACAGGGAAACTCAGAGTACCGATTGGAGATTGTCTATATTACGCCCACCAAGGATTTGAATCAATTTTCGAATTTGATTTCATTCTTAAAATTGAAAAGGGGTGCTTGGCGAGTAAAAGATTTAGCCATAATTATCGAAGAGCTGATCGTAAAATTAAGGCAGAGGCGGAATTAATGGAGAGGAATGAGAAATTGGGATATCCTTTCTGAATAAATTGCTGTAGCAAGACGCGTTATCTGTCGCATGTCAATGGAAATCGATTTATAGCCCCTCGTCTTAAAACATGACAGTGCATCACTAAAAAAATAATGAACGGACAATCCAATGCTTTAGCAAATTCAAAGAGCTGAAACCTTCGCAAAATCTTATGCACTCGCAGTATATTTGCTTTTACCCCCACACCTCAGCAACCTACGATATTTAAACTTACTCATTATTTTTTACTCCATATGCCAAATGAACTTTCCATACAGCAACTATTACCTGAAATCAATGACAGGACTGTAGTTGAAAATAAAATTCAAGGCAGCACTTTTATCGGAATTGACTTTGGCACTTCAACAACTGTTGTGAGTTATGCCATTGTAGGTGACAGCAACACGCCAATCAAGACAAGTGCAATTCCCATCAGACAATTAAACTTTGACGGCAACACACTTACACACCATCTTGTTCCTTCTTGTATTGCCTTTCAAAACAATCAACTTTTTTTTGGACAAGGAGCAAAAATGTTGAAAAGCAAATTGCAACCCGAACAAAATATTTGGTTCTCATTCAAAATGAATTTGGGGAAAGACAATGGCCCTGAATTTACAAGAACAGAACTAAGAGAAGGAAATCCACATGGTAAAATTGAAAACACTTTAGATGCAACAAAACTTTTCTTCAAAGAATTGAAAAAGGAAATTGACAATTACATTCAAGAACAAAACTTACCACGAAACCTTTTTTATTCTGTAAGCATCCCTGCATCATTTGAAGCCAATCAAAGAGCAGACTTAATAAATGCATTGGAGTTTGCAAACATTCCAATAAATGAAACTCTCTTTATTGACGAACCCAACGCAGCATTTTTAAGTTACTTAGTTCAAGCCAACAACAACGGATTTCAGAATTACAATATTCCCGTTGACAGTCCTCTGCACATTTTAGTTTTTGATTTTGGGGCTGGCACTTGCGATATTTCAATAATTGAGATTGGAAGAAAAAGCGGAAAACTATATTCAAAGAACATTGCTATTTCGCAATTTGAACAACTTGGAGGAGACGACATCGACCGAGCCATTGTCAAAGAAATTCTTTTGCCACAGTTGGCAAAACAAAACAACATTTCAGTCGAAGAGATTAGAGAGAACAATTACAAAAAAATATTGCTCCCAAAACTACAAGCAGTTGCGGAGCAACTGAAAATAAAAGTTTGTAAAGCCGTTGCCTCAAATAAGGTTGGGCAAGAATTACCTAACCTTATTAATTCAACAGAGAGAATAAATTTTCTTCAAACGATTGATTTCATTTTGCCGAAGCAAGTAATGAAGTTTGAAAACCCTTCAATCAGTCCGAAAGAGTTTACGGACATCATGAAAAAATTCACTAGTGAAACTCTTGCTTTCAATTTTCAAGATGATGTTGAAAGTTTGAAAAGTATTTTCACTGTAATAAATTCTGCTTTGCTTAAAGCGAACATTGAGAAAGGCGATATTGATTTAATTCTACTAATCGGAGGCAGTTCATACAACCCATACATTCAAACTGCTTTATACCGACACTTTGATAATAGTGATATTGAAATACCACAAGATTTACAGAGCCATGTTTCAAAAGGAACTGCAATAAATTCTTTCATGGCAAATGGTTTAGGTGTTGATATTATCAAACCAATTGTCAGTGAACCGATTTTTATTATCCTTCAAAATGAAGTGAAGAAGACCGTTGTTTACGAGGGAACTGAAATACCATGCAAAGAAATATTGATTGAACATTTAAGACCGCAGCGAAACGACCAAAAGGAAATTGAAATTCCTATTTGCGTTTCAACAAAGGATAAAATCCTGACAATTCTAAAACTGAAATGCGAAAAAGGTTTTAGCACGACTGATAAAATTACTTTGAAGTGTGACATCTCACATGACAAGCTAATTACATTCAGAGCATTTATTCAAAACCTTGAAATCTCAACAGAGCCATTAAACCCTTTTGCGAATTCGGCACTTTCAACAGAGGATATTGCGGAGAAACAACTTTTGAAACTCCTTTATAAAGCAACAAAAGAAAACGGAGGGAAACCACCGCTTGATAAACTCAAAGCACTTTCGCAGTTCTATGTAAAAACAGAAAGACATTTAAAAGCAGCAGAGACATTTGAGAACATTCAACAGTTAGACCCGAACAGACGATATGAAACTTCTATCTGTTACCATTATTCAGAAGCAGGAAGAAAAAAATTATCAGATAATTGGGCAGAAATTGCGTATCAAAAAAGTCCGACAGAATCAAACGCCTACAACCTTGCATTAGTTAAAAGTGCGCAGGGTAAAACAGACGAGTATAAAAGGCTAATGGAAGAATCCGTTTCTTTGGGAAGCAATGCTGCAATGTTGACTTATGGTGAATACCTATTGAACAAAGAAAAAGAAAAGGCAGAGGAACTTATTCAAAAAGCATTTGACAAGTGGTATAAAGAATTTGAAGGAAACAATCTTAGCAAGAATGATTTTTCAAGATTAATTCGTGCAGCAAAACAATTAGGTAAAATTCAAATTGCAGACCAAGTTCAAAAAGCAAAAGACAATTTGAAGAATGAAAAAGGAATAAGTTGGTATAACCCTGACAACACAGCAACAGACGGAAGGGAGCAATTAGAAAACAAAAACATTAACCTTTTAAACTGAAAAATATATGCCTTGGTTTATTCCACGAACACAGTTGGATACGGTTGAACAAATTCCGTTTTTGCAGCAAGTAGAAAATAATCCCAATAGAAATTATTGGTTGAAAGGTTTTGCGGGTAGTGGTAAATCAGTTTTACTACTCCATTGTTTAATTGATGAAAAAGGAGAAACCCAAGCACAAACGCAATCATTGTTCTTTACACACATTCTTTGATTGACATGATTGAAGAAGGTATTCCGCAAGAGTATGGAAACACTCCAGTAGTTACTTTTTACAAGTTCAGGCAGATGCACCAAACTTTTGATTTGATTTTGGTTGACGAGATACAAGATATTCCAGAGCATGATTTAATTGAGATAAACTCAAAGCGTTCTGTTAATGGTAGAGTAATCGTTGCTGGTGACATTAACCAATCAATTTGGGACCATTCAACACCAAGTGAAACGATAATCACTACAATCAATTCTACTCAATACAACTTAAATAGAATTTACAGATTGAGCAGAAGAATCAGAACTATCACTGCTGATTTTTGCGAGGACAGGCAAGCGTATTTAGCAGCACAAGTAATGGACTTCAACACGAATGTTCCAGTGACACTTGTAAAAGCTGACAATATGGAGCAAGAGCATAAATGGTTATGGTTAGCAGCCAAGCAATACGCACAAGCAGGTTATGTTCCATCAATCCTAATCGCAAAACATGAATACATTGTTCCTTTCTTCAATGCAATTCTTAGGTTGGAGAACAAGCCACCTTTGTCTAATGAAATGGCAAACCCGAGAGATAAAAATTACAGTCCGATAAATTCTCACTTCAGAAATAACAATATCAATGTTCAGTATTTAGGAAACAAGTTCGGTTCATTTGAAGAAGCACACTCAAGAAACTTAGTTACTATAATGACATTTCACAGTTCCAAAGGACTTGACTACAAAACTGTTTTCATTCCCTTTCTAAATCCAGGATATGAAATTTGGAGAGACCCAATTTCAAGAGCAAGAACTTTATTTTTTGTTGCGTTGACACGAAGCAGAGAGCAATTACTTCTTTCTTATTCGGGAAATACAAAACACCCATTTCTTTCGCAAGCATTCGTAAACGAATGCCAAACAAAAAATGCGATTGAAGAAATAAACAGAATTCAAAACCCGTTGGGCGGTGTCAACAACGGTGACGATGTTGTAGTAATATAAATAACAAAAAGAATGATTGCCATAGCAACTAACATATACGATTTTACAAATTGGCTGAAATACGGAACAAGAACCGTTTCAAAGGAAATGCTAATTGAGCTATCTGATAGAAACCAAAAAAGCGAAACCCTTTTAGAGAAAGTAGGTTTGTTTGAGGAGGATTTTGAAATTTTCTTTTGTGTTTTAAACGAAACATTTCTTTATCTAACCGACACTATTTTTCCTGTTACAGTTTATCAAATCACAGAGATAAAACCTTTATCCGAAAAGGTTATTCCAATTCTTAAACAGAAGTTAGGGGATTTCAAAATCTCCACTCCTATTGACAAAGTTCTTTATGACAACCTTCATAGTGAGAAACTAAAAAAAATTTCGTTTGACGGACTGAATTGCATCCAAGAATCCTTTACGCTTTTTGCAACTCCTGAAAATCAAAATATTTTTCAGTCACTAATTGAAGCCAAAGCAAAAATATTTTTTGAAACCTCAAATGACAAAGACAGTTGGTTTGATTTTCTTATTTCCTACGAAAGAGCCAAACCATATCCAGTTGCAGACATTGGTTTTCTCTATGATGTTGGAGCTATTTACAGAGAACGGTTTAACATCACCGATGATGATATTGCCAATCGTGAGCTTCTGAAAACGCAAGACCCTGACAAGTATGATCTCATTTCTCATATTGTGGAACTTTCAAAATATTTGCAAACGGCAAATCAAGAAAGTCCATTTTCTTCATTCCTTAAATTTTATGAAACTTCTGAACTGCTGAAAGTATTCAACAAAGAACTTCATCAAAAGAAATCCCCGAAACGCTGAATCACATTCTACTTTATGCTTTCTTTTTCAAATTTAGAAAACTGATAAGGGACACTCATGATTTGACCGATAGTAAATTCACTTCTCAGGTAGAAAGATTTATCAGAGGTTCAAAAGAAGAAGCAACCATTTCTTTATTGATGTGCGGACTAATGTTTGGATCTTTAAAACTCAAAGAACTTTATTACACAAGTAAAATATTTACAATCAGTGATGTTTCAAGCTACACTTTTGAAACACCACTAATACAACCGAAACTATTAGAAAAGAAAGAGCAAACACAAAAATCAAAACCAGAAACTAAAGTTTCTGACAATGGCTCTGAAACTTTTGATGAAAATACTATTTTTAAAATAAATGTAGTAATCGGAAGTTTACATAAAACTTTGAAAACAAAAATCACGAAAGCATTTGATGAAGCATTGCAACCCCAAAATGAATTGACTTCTGATAAAAAAACATATTTCATCAATTGCTTAAACACGATTGTAAACGACAAAAAGAACCAGAGCAAGAAAAATTCACTTACAACAGAAATAGTTGACAAGATTATAGATGCAATTCAATCAATATAAATCATTTTGCGTTACAATTTATTAACCAAACATCGTTATCCTGTAACTTCTGGAGGAGATTTCTTGATTGCTTGAAAGAAATTGGATATCTCCTTATGTTCAAAAAGTATGGGTATGCTTTTATTTTCGATTCCCAAAAACAAAGAATTAGAAATCAATTATTAAGTCCGGAAACAAGAATTTACCCAATGAGCTTTTTGGTTTCAACCACCACTTGGAAAGCTTGAATATGGTGTCCCTATTATTACTCAAAGAGGATTAGAATCATTCCTCTCGGTTTTTCCCTTAAAAAACAATAAAATTGAGCGACCTTTCGCTGTTATGATTCCAATGACTGACAGGCCACTCGAGGAAAATATTAGCAAAATTAAACTTTCCTTCAATCAGTCAAGTACACTTAAAATTGAAATGTCGAAACTTAATGACGATTATCTTTCCTCGCCTGAAGCAATAATTCATACTTTAAAATGGATTCAGAATCATCAAAATTAAAGATAATTTGAAATGAGAATTTGCAAAAATTGTAACGAACAAATTGAAGAAGATTCTAAATACTGCAAATATTGTGGGAACAATGTTGGGGATAAGTCTATAGATATTAATTTCATTCTTGAGAATCATAGATTATTCATAAAATTATTACAAATCCATTATCCATTTGTAGAATATGAACTTGAGTCCTATTCGGACAAATTGCAATGGGGAAGTGAAATTATTGAATATCAAAAATCGCCTGGTTTGTCATCTAATGAAAATATAGAATGGAGTGATTTACTAATTGAACAATATTCGCATAAAATTAATTTTAATGATTTCCTTGAAAATAAAAAAATATTTGGGACTATAGGAAAATCTTGAAATTTAAAGATTATTTCGATTTTAAGGATTTACAACTGAAAGTATTTGATTTCGAATCTATAAAATGGTCGGATGAATTATTTTTAATGTTAAAACCGAATATTAATAAAAGTAGTTTTAGCCTTTCACAACACTTAAATTGGTCTGTTGAATTTATTAAAAAAAATCAAGGTTTAGTTGATTGGAATTATTTAAGTAGAAATAAGCACGTGCCATGGAGTTTGAAATTGATAGATAAGTTTAAGAAAGATATTAATTGGCGTGCATTAGCAACAAACCCAGGTGTAATATGGGACATTGAACTGTACAATCGGTTTAAAGACAAAGTGCCATTCATTTCCGATTTTTTTGATAACGTCCCTGGTATCGATATAAATTTAAGTCATGACGCATTTGAAATGCTTCTTGAATCATCTTATTCCATTTCCTTATGGAGTGGTTTTAGTGCTAATAAAAACCTAAAATGGAGTCCGGAATTAATTAAAAGATTTGAAAATCATTGGAATTGGGATGTATTATGTTTTAATCCCGCTGTTCCATGGACAATAGAATTAATTAGAAAATATAAAAAGCGAATTAAATTTGACCAATTGTCAGGAAATGAATCTATCGTTTGGACTGTTGAAATTCTTGAAGAATTTGGAAAAAAGCTTCGGTGGAGTACAATTGAAAAATTAGAGGAAAGAAGGGGATTTACAATGATTTACTATGGTGTTGATAGTGGCTTAATTCAATCTTTGCCACTTGATTTCATTGAACATTGCTCTGAAAAATGGAATTGGAAATATTTGAGTAGAAATCCTAATATCAATTGGACGAAAAAATATTTCATAAACAATAAAAATAAATTATCATTAGGTTGCATTTACTCAAGTGTGCACTTTAAAAAAATATGGGATGCTTTATTTAAGGACAAAATTAATGCATCCAATTTGGGGAGTATATTAAAGGAAATAGATAAAATAGATCCTGTATGACCTCCCAGACCCGTGAAACTCTAATCTACCATGGCGATTAGCACTTCATGGCATCAGAACCACTGAGTATTTATCTTAACTCATTGAAGGAGCCGGTAAAATTTCTTCCACCCACGTCAGCATGCTGGCGTGGTTACTACGGGAACTGGGAAATTATTGGGGACAAGCTGCACCTGATTGGGTTGCAGGCGTATTTGGATGGGTACGTTATCGCTGGCGTCGAATATCTCTTCCCCGAAAAGTCAAAAGTATTCGCGTACTGGTTCACGGGGACGGTGAGGCTCCAAGTAGGTGAGTTGCTCCACTACGAACACGCTGGCTATTTTTCTGTTTATGAAAAGGATATATTTCTTGGTTTCGAGAATGGACGCTTGGTTGACACAAACGAAAGAATCAATGAGGTACCAACCGAAGATATAAGCTCCATAATGTACGAAGTGTCGCCGAACAACAAGGGAGCTTGGATCAAGGAGAGAGAGAAATTGCTTATGAACTTTTTACGCGTTAGAAAATAGGAGCGATTCACTTAGTTAGATTCTTAATGATCAATTTGATTAATCAAAACCAGACAACAATATAGATGAAATTTCAAATTGTTTCGTACAAAAGCAATCTGCCATGGCAAATCCAAGATGAGTTAAACTGCCAACTTTTTAATCAAAGTAAGGCAGACCTAATCCTGTTTCCAGGTTGGGCTTTTCAGGACACTAACCATATTGAGAATTTCAAAAATTCAATCACCAATAAGAAGACCTTTGGAATCATGGAGCTTCAAAGATTGAACAGTCGCAACATTACAAATTGCCTTTTTTCAGTACAAGGAGGCCAAATCCAGTATGCTTCATTGCAGTAAGGCCATCTTTTTTAGTTATGATAGTATTGCTTTAAGTATATCCGCTTTGTGATTGTAACTACTTCGATTAAAATTAGGATCTGTAAGCAATTGATGAATATCCTTATGCAAGTCATTTAATAATTGTCTCTCTTCAACTTGTTGGTCTGATTTCATAAGTTCTTTTGTAATAAATGTTTTACAAACTAGCCATGTTCTATCTTCTTGTAGCTCACCTAAAATCAAGCCATCTTTACTTATTGCCAAATTATATTCTCTACCTTCGCGGATAACAATTTTGCCAATGGAATAGCCGTTATTAATGAAAAAGTGTTTTACAATATCAAGAGGCTCAACAAGATTTAAATCCATCCGTTCCTTATACCGGGTAAATAAGTGACCATTATATATAGTCAAGTGCCCTTCTTCCTCTACCCTGTATACTCTTAAGCCTAGCCGTCCGTAGAAATAGATGAGACTGCAAATATTGATTGAGCTCATTCCTTTGTATTTATCATCGGATGGTGCTTTGCTAAGAATCAATAGCCATGTGTTTTTTCTCGCTGTTTTTATTTCAAATGATTTACTGTAATTGCTTGGTTTACTTACATTTCCTTTTCTTCTCTGATTGTTGTATGTGTTTGCGAGCCTGTTAATACTTTTTTTAACTGCTGTCCAATCTTTAAAAATTTCAGACATTATCTCTTTTGAATTCATTGTTGATTTACTCTTTATTTGTTGAAGAATCCTCACCATCGCCAACGTATCCAACCCACAATACCCCAACAAATTCTTCCTTATCCCCGGAATATCCGCATCCGGATTATACATCATCTCTTCAAACGCCAGGCTTGCCGAACTACCATCTCCAATTTCTAGATCATCATAGCTAAGTGCCGGAATCAAGGCAGGGAGGACATTTTTGATGGAGTAGGAGCCGTTCATTTCGGGCAAATAGTACATGCCTTGCTGAAATGGAACCATGAGGTCACGGAGCCGTTCGATAAGGTTTTCAAGGGCTATGCTGTGTTTTGGGAAGTCCCTGGCAAGGGCAGTGAGGATGCTTTTTTCAAAACTTTTATTATAGGTTAGGATGAGGCCGGGATTTTGGGTTTCAGCCAGGAGTTGTTCGATGAAGGGAAGTCGAGGGTCGCCACCCTTCGCATCTGCTAAGAATTCGAAGTGTTGTATTGTGGAATCGTGAGATTTCTGATAGTGTAGAGAGTATTGGAAGGGGATCTGCTGGTAAGATCTCGACTGGTCGTATAAAGGTATTGCCGACTGGAAAGTTTCGAAATCCAGGAAGTATAATGGGAAGGGTATTGTTGCAATAAATGCACGAATGGATTCTTTGTCTATGTGCCCCTTTTTATTGAGATGGCCGTCGACCTGAAGTTGTTGGTAGGTGGTCAATTCGATTTCTTCGCTGACTTCCTTGTAGTGAATAATGCCTTTGTTGTAGAGTTCAAATTTCTTGTTACTTCTCAGTCGGGCTATTGAAAAGACGGATACTTCCGGAATGTGTGACCAGCAGTAATCCATGAAATCACATTCGTAAGGGTCCGAACAATGTGGACCAATATCAACTTTTGGCTCTTGCTTTTTTGCAAGCATGGCTTTCAATTCGGAAATCGTCTTGCGAATAGACGCTTGCATTTCTATTACTTCTGTTTTTACCGATTCCTGATCGAACAATTCTTCGATCTTCAATTTTCCTTTCCGGATGTATTCAGTGTTCAGATGAACAATTGAAATGTCGGTAAGCGGTATCCCGGAATTCGTAATTACATGGTATTGCAATGCCGCATCCGTAATATGAATGTCCTTGACCTGTGTAGTGCTTTTTACTTCATAGGCTTTCCATTTACCCCGATCCTTTACCAGGATATCAATCGCTGCAAGCACTCCATCGAATTGGAATACGGCTTCGTATATGACCTTAGTGCCGGAAGCAATTAGTTCGGCGGTTTTTACCACTGCTTTCTGGTATTCATAAACGCTTTCCGGACTGGCATCAACTCCGCCGGGGAAGAGGTCGCGGGCAAGTATGCCAACATTTGTACCACGGTCAAAGATTGCTTGTTGACCGATGCTGACTTCTTCTTTCAGATCCGGCCGGAATTTGTAGAGGTACAATCTTTTCGGACATTGACTACCATATAGAAATGTTGATTTGGATAAAATGTGACGGGGTGGGAGGGTCATTGAAGAAAGATTTTAACTAAAATTTAAAATATGAATATAAGGATTTCCCGGTAAAAATAAATAAATGAGGATGTAAATAAATTACCGTTGTCATCTAAATACTCCTACTATATCTACAGTTTTAGAGCAAATTTATTTATTTCTCTTGAATACAATTTACCACGATTATTTGATAAATTTCGAAGAAAAATAATGAATGATGCGTATAATTTAATATTAAGCTTGACAATTGTTAGGTTATCCACAAGGTTAGTATATTTAAACACCAAGGTGCCGAGTTCCGCACAAAGTATCACAGATTTTTATCTGTGACTAACTCCTAATAACCCAATAACCTAATAACCCAATAACTTACCTCAAATGCCCTCAAATAAATCAGCCTTACTTCGATATAAGATCATCGACCGAAGGATTCGGAATAAATATAAACCATTTCCTGGTGTCGAAGATCTCCGCCAGGCATGTGAAGATGAATTGTTCAACAGTACCGGTGAACATGTTTCCCGGTCAACTATAGAAAAGACCTTCGTGCGATGCGGGAGGATGAAGTCTTGGGCTATTTAGCGCCAATTAAATTTGACAAGATCAAGGGTGGATATTTTTATGAAAATGCTGACTATTCTATTTCAGTATTACCCTTGAATGATGAGGAACTCAGAGCCATCCGCTTCGCTTCACAAATTTTGCATCAATTTAGGATTCACCTTTGTTTCGGGAGTTTCAGTCGGCGATACAAAAAATTTTCAGCAAGGTTTCCTTCGGAACTGATCCGGGACATTCCAATTTTGATCAGTTCGTTCAATTCGAGGCGGAGCCTGTGATTGGACAGGAAGATAATCTGCCCTTGCTACTACATGCGGTCCTTGAGCGAATCCCCGTACAATTCCGCTATCATCGTTATGTTGCAGATGGTAGCCGTGAACATTTGATTCATCCTTTGTTACTTCGGGAATACAGAAATCGATGGTATGTTGTCTCCTGGGTTCCGGCGCAAGACGAAGTGCTTTTATTCGGACTGGACAGGATGAGCGATATCATCCTTAGAAAAGGGAAGTTTCGCCGTCCTGCCGATTTTAACGCAGAAGAATATTTTCGCTATAGTATTGGAATAACAGCTATCAATGATGGAAAACCTGAGACTGTAGTACTTTCCTTTTCTCCTATGCAGGGAAATTACATTCGATCTAAACCTATGCATAAATCCCAAAAGATACTGAAGGATGATGACAAGGAATTCAGAATTGAATTAAAGGTTCAAATCACCTACGAATTAATTAATGCTATTCTTGGTTATGCCGGTGAAGTGACTGTCCTCAAGCCTGCATCACTGGTGAAATCAATTCGTTCCTCCTTGCAGAACACCCTTAAAAAATACAGCAACAGCTCCCGACGTAAATAGGCTACGTTTCAGGTTTGGATCTTTGGTAGATGAAAAGATTCATTTCTCCGGTAGTCCGTGGAGCCAACACGCTTCTGCATTTCCAGTTTCTGGCCATTTTCTTCCAGTTTTTTCCGGCAGAACAAATTTTCATGCCGCTACTTACTATTACCTGAGTAATTCAGTAGTTCCTTCGAAGAAGATTATTTACGGTGTTGGTCGTGATGAGTTGTTTGAGGCATTGATTCGTGAGTACAAAATTGATTTAAGCACTGTCATTCGTCATGATTCCTATGGAAGTGATTTTACATACATTATCCAGGCTTATATTCCGATAAAAGAAATCTGGTTGTGCATTTTCGTCCAGAAGAGAGGATGTAGAAATTTTATATCATCCGGGTGTAAGCGAGAAAGTTCTCCGGGACTTGATGGGTTTCCTCATTCAATTTGAAAATAAGCCGAATTATGGAAATGTTTATCTGGTAACACAAAATGGAAGTTCCCTGGTATTGGATGATTTTTCGATACAAAATCCTAAAATTGATTTTGAGCTTCATTACAATGACGATTTCAATAAGGTTCATGAAATTATTCTCAATGGACTTACGATTCAGAGACAAAAGGACTAATTCTTTTGCATGGGATTCCGGGTTCAGGAAAACCACCTATTTGCGTCATCTTATTGTGAATACAGAACGTCGGTTTATCTATATGCCTTCCGAGCTTGCGCATCTTATTGCTGAACCTTCGTTCCTCAATTTCATTTCCGGGTATCCTGACTCTGTTTTATTGATTGAGGATGCAGAAGAAATTCTTGCCCCACGTAGTGGAAAAGGAAATTCCGCTATAGGGAATTTGTTAAATCTCGGAGATGGACTCCTCAGCGACTGCTTAAAGATCCAGGTCATCTGTACGTTCAATGCGCCATTAACCCGTATTGATCCTGCCTTGCTCCGTAAAGGACGTATCATCGCGAATTACGAATTCAAAGCCCTCGAAACATTGAAAGCAAACCGACTGATTGCCTCAACAGGCAGAACGAAATCCTATACGCATCCAGTTTCACTGGCAGAAATCTTCCACAGCGAAGAAGAAGATTTTTCCTCCAATGGAAGCAGGACCATTGGTTTCGGTATTGCTTCTTAAAAACAAGTATTTGTACACCCTCCATGAATTCTCTATTCATACCCAACACATCCAATCCAAATTCATCAATCATCAATCATCAATCATCAATCACAATCTACAATCTACAATCTACAATCTACAATCCTCAATCCTCAATTCCTCCCCATGCCCTCAACCCTCGACCCCACTCAGTGTTGTAAAATTTGCAATAAACCTGTTCCGCCTTCAACGCGATATCCTAATCGTGTTTGTGAGGAGTGTACAACCCACACCACTGACATAACTGGTCGACCTGTCTGCTTCGAAAATTCGGATTCTGATGGTGGTTTGGTTGGAGTTTATACAGATACCAATGAAAGTTATCCCTTAAAAGTTTGTTACATCAGCGGTATATTGTGTAAAGTAGAAGAAGTAAGGTTTGGCGGAGTAGCGATTGAAGTAGTGAATACGAATAAAACAACGAATTCTATTTGATTCAGGTCATGGCTCAACTTTTAGAGGGAAAATAAACTGAGTGTGTTCTGGACAGGATTTTGTCCTCAGTGTGCATTGAGACAACATCAGGGAAGAATGCGTCTCAATTCAAGCGATTTCTTTGAATGTGAGTCCTGTCGTTTACAGATTATCCTTGCAGTTCCCGGTTTTACTTGCCACCATCCTGAATTTTCGCGGTTCAGCAAAGTACCGCCGCAGACCTGATTACGCTGATATGGAATTGAGGAGTGAAATATTTTGTCCTCAGACGAAGGAAAAGTTTCCGTTCACAGATTTCGGATTATTTAAAAGCGGAGAGGAAGTTCAGGAGTATATTTGTAATTCAATTTTAAAGGATTGAATATGGATCTTTCGTTTTATATGGAAATTAAGAATAAGTACGGTCCCAAGGCAAGCTGGGCTGTTTGGAATCCCATCGATCCGACAGATACTTCTGTGATCGAGATAAATGATACAATTCGACTGCATTTAAAAACAGATTTTGTCATCGTTGGGCTGAATATTTCTAAGGGCATTCATGATAAGGAGTGCTGGTCGAATTTTCATTCAGGAAGTACCGGTGATAAACGATTAATGAGTGTATTTAATGAAAGTGATAAAAAGTATCATGGGGCATATATGACTGATCTTCTGTGCAATGCTGCCGGTGCAAATTCAAATGAAATATTCAAGCAATATTTAAAAATCAGGAATTCTGATGAGGCAAATGCTTTGAAAGCCAGAAGAGATGAATTTGTTTCAGAGTTGAGTTTTATCAAAGTCAAAAATGAAACAACTTTTATTTTGCTTGGAAGTATTGTTCATGATTATTTTGATCTGTTCACGGATTTCCAATATCCTAACAAAATATACCTACCGCACTTCTCGCAATTTACCGGAAAAGATGGTATCTCTGACTGGAGAGAATACGCTAAAAAGGAATGGAATGGAATTGGGTAATATTTACAGAATCAAAATTCAATTATCTCAAGAATTTAAAAACCCTAACCGATACCTTATACATCATACCTAATACCTTTTAAAACATGTCAAAACGAATCGAAGAAATCCGCAAATCCACTGGAAAACTCATTGGAACAATTTATGAAGATTCCGATGGTACACAATGTATCCGGAATCAAAATGGAATCCTGCTGGGTAAATACAATCCCAAGGAAAAAGTAACACGAAATCGTCTTGGAATTGCTGTGGCACGTGGTGGCAATGCCCTGACAAGTTTTTTGGATGGTTTATGAAATAATGAATATGATTGAGAAATGGGAAAATGAAAATAAAACATCAAAACTCATCTGTTTTGAACAAAGCTTCAACTCAATTGATTACTGACGATTTAACAAATAGGCTATTACTGGCAGATTGTCTACCGGAAAAGTTTCCCGATTTTTTTGATGGTTTGTCAGCAGTGCTCCAAAAATGTGAATTGGAATTTACTCTTCTTCCAAACTGCAAGGATATCTGGGCCCGAGATTACATGCCGGTTCAAATAAGTGAAAATACATTTATTCAATTCAAATATAAACCTGATTACCTGAGGACGAAAAAAGGATTGAAAACCATTTCGGATGTGGATAGTATTTGCGATGCATTTCAAATTGAAAGAAGTAAAAGCAACCTAATCCTTGACGGAGGCAATGTGGTAAGGACTGAGGATGCAGTACTGATGTGTGATAAAGTCTTTTCTGAAAATCCTCGTTTTGAACGCAAAATACTTGAGCAAATGTTAAGAGAGCTCTTCGAAGTAGAGAAGCTTTGGTTTCTTCCGCATCAGCCAGGAGATTTCACCGGTCATGCCGACGGTATGGTCCGTTTCCTGGATAAAAATACTCTGTTGATCAATGATTACTCCTGGGAATCTAAAGCATTTCAAAAGTCTTTGATTCTGCTATAGAATCCACCGGGCTGGATACTATTAAAATTCCATACAACCCATACGGAAACAAAATCAATGACCAGGCAAATGGTATTTACATCAATTACCTTCAAATGCAAAATACGCTGATCATTCCTGTTTATGGCTTACCGGAAGACGAGCAGGCAGTTTGTCTGTTTGAACAACTCTTCAAGGGTCAAAAGATTGAAACCCTCGATTGTAATGAAATTGCGGAGGAGGGAGGGGGTGTTGAATTGTATTAGTTGGACAAGGTTTAAAAGTGGAGATTGAAAACGTGAAATAAATTTACTAAATTTGATTTTTGTGAACTTTGTATTGAGTTGTTATTCACCAGCATATCATAAAATTAATTATTTTATTCTTTAACCAAATTATTATGCCGAGACACAAATTTGAACACGTTCCATTTGACGAAGGTAGAATGCATACACATCATGCAATTCTAGAACAATTGCCTTATAACCCAAAAGTATTGATTATTGGTACCTTTAATCCTGCGAGTGAAAACAACGTCGCTGATTTTTTCTATGGGAGAAATTACTTCTGGCGCGTATTCGAAAATCTCGTTAATGGAAATGCCCTTCTCAATGGAAGACGAGATGATCATGATATGATACCGACATTACCCAGGATAATAGAAATTTGTAAACAGATGAAATTATCCTTTGCGGACTTGATTCTTGGGAATGATAATTTACAGATTGATGATTTTGAAGATGCGACTTTGAATGATTTTGGTTTGGATGGGCAGCTAGAGGATAATGTAAATAATATTGTTAAATACATTAATTTAAAAGAAACCATTCAGCACGTGTACTTCACTACAAAATGTCCACAGCTTGCTTGGATATGGAATCTTTGGACACAAGTTCAAAATGGTGTAAACAGGGATGTGAATTTTGGGTCAATAGTGACTCCGAGTGGGCAGGGTGGCTTTCAGAATTTTCCAGAAATGCACAGAGCGGCAACTATTGCCAGATATTGGATTTGGGTCAATAACCCTGCTAAGCCAGATGTTCAATGGGATGGTTATGTTCATTTTGATCACGAATGGTTAATAGAATGCGGTGTTGATCCAAATCTTTTTAGAGCCGGTACAGTAGGAATTTAATTCAGTATATTCATTATGATGCATATTTAAATACGTGAAGTCTGATGATGTCTGATTCTTAGTTTTATTTAATCAATAATATTGCATATCTAATTTCAAAAAACCATGAAATTTCTTGTCTTAGAAGAAGACGACCTTGATCGAATGATTTTCTTGCGCTCAGCCATATCCATCAACAAGGACCATGAAGTGCAATTCGCAAAAAATGAGACCGAGTTGATTAAAGCGTTAAGAGAAAGCGGTGGCGACATTGTCTTTATCAGCGCCAATGTAGGAAATGAACAAGATGTGCTGAGAACGATTCATTCGGTCAGGATTATGCGAGAGAAAATTCCGATCATTCTTAATTCGATTGGTGTCGAAAATACTTCCGTCGTGAAGTTCATGAAGGCCGGTGCAACGGATCTCATCTCTAAGAGCCATTTTTCGCCTGCTGTACTTGAGAATGCAATTGCGGGACTTTGAACTTATTTTTGAGGTTTCTAAATCAATTAGTGCCGAGACATATCTGAAATCACGAAAATAAAAGATGAAAAACCGGTATTGTCTAGAGCATTTCAGCATGAGCTAATGGTGATGGAAGTGTCAAGATATCTTGTATAGATGAATAAAAACGTGATGCAACTGCGATTGGTGAACATTCTCTATATTTTGTGGGTTTGTGAAATTGAGAGATGTTAATGATACTTTTGTGTAGAATATTATCCGATCGTATAGTTTGTAATATTTAACAGTTTTTATAACTCCATGAAACATATAATTAAGTTATTATTTATTATAGTTAGCCTTTTTTGCTATTCTTATTCATCAGGGCAAACTTATAATACTTTCAATAGATATTATGGAACGAGTGGGTATTCGGATATTAATTCGATAGCACGATTATCTTCTGGATGTTACCTTGTTGCAAGTTCTGCAATGCAACAGTTTGGTACTGGACAATCATATCGTTCATCTTTCCTAAAAGTCAATTCAAGAGGAGATAGTGTAGCTTACAAATTAATCGGAGACACTATTTCGCCTACATTTTTTAGGAAACATTGAATCTTGTCGTGATGGTGGCGCAATTATTTTGGGTCAATTAAATTCACTTCAAAGCAATTCAGAATTTATTTATTTAGTTAAGACGAACAATTTGGGTGATACTCTGTGGACTCGTATTCTTGGAGATACGATACATGATTGGCAGGGTATGCAATTGAGGCAAATGATGGGGGATTTATATTGGCATACAGTGCTTGTGATAGTTCTACTTCTCAAGTGGATTCAAGTGCTTTTGTTGGATTATTGAAATTGGCTCCATCTGGAAATACAATTTGGAATAAAACATACAATTTCCGTGGCGCGACGTTTGGAATTGCTCAAAGTTCTGATACGGGATATGTGCTGTCAATCGGAACATCTGGAATTTCAGGGCCAAGCATATTGATGGAAGTGAATTTTAGTGGAGATTCTCTCTGGTCAAAACAGTATTCGATTGCCAGTCTACACAACATTCAGGTCGGAAAGGACGGTAGTATTTTCGGTATTTGTGGATCTGGAATAATCACATCAATTTTCAAGGCGAATGGTCAAGGTGACAGCTTATGGATTCGGGATTTTCAAAATATTGGCAGTGGAAGCGGTGGTGATTTTGTAATTACAAGCGATAGTGGAGTCGCAGTTGTTGGTGGAGTAGTGGATATAAATCAGGAATACGGAATCTTAATCAAGTTAAATCGAAACGGGGACACACTTTGGAGTGTAAGGGATTATGGATTAGGTAAAACGAATTTCAGTCTATACAAGAATCTTTGGACGGGCAATTGGTTGTATCGGGCTTTTCTGTTGATACTGTTTCAAACACAATTTATACGTCGGTTCAGAAATATAGAAATAGACAGAATATTGTTCGCGGAAGACTTATGTTGATCTCGATAACTCCTGCTCATACAATACAGGTGATTTACTCTTGAAAAATGTACTGGTTAAAGCTGATCCCGGACCGTATTACGCAATGAGTGACAGCGCAGGTAATTATTTGATTTATCTTGATTCCGGTAGCTTTTCTGTAAGCTGTTTTCCCCAGATTTAATTTGGGATATTTCATGTCAGCAAACCTATAACATTGTGTTTGTTAACCACACTGACAGTTCCGTCAATAAGAATTTCAATTTTGTTGCTAACTACTATTGTCCAAAGCTTTGGAACGCTATCTCAACAGTGGGAACAAGAAAATGTAGCTATTCTACATTCACAGTAGATTATTGTAATCTGGGGAATGCTACCTCAGGACAGTGTCTGGATTGAGGTTGACTTCGGTCCCCATTTAGTACCCAATACGAGTACCCTTCCCTGGTATGCAAATATTGGAAGTAAATACTATTTCGCAGTTGGAACCCTGAGTTTCAGAGAATGTGGCCAATTTAATGTTAGCGCACTTGTTGATTGTCAAGCGGCATTCGGCTCGAGCTGTTGTGTTACATCCAGAATATTACCGGATACATCTTGTATTCAACCAGATTCATCATTTGACTATCGACAAGTTCTACTCATCGGTGAATGTCTGGGTGATTCATTGCTCTTTACTATAAAAAATACTCACCCTTCTGCTTATTATCAGGAGGGGCTTTATTACCTCTACGAAAATAATGTCTTGGTTCTCATCGATACATTTAGGGTGGCTTCCAGTGATAGTATGTTGATCCATTATCCATCCAATGGCAGTACGATTCGTTTACACCTATTCTACATGCGGTTCCCAAATACGAATATGTTTGAAGGTGCTGAAGTGACTATTGAAGGGTGCGGAACCAATCCTGTTTATGGTCAGGTTGGGCAATTTCAAATAACACTGGTCAGCTTAACTTTTCGGAGGTTTGTTCGGTAATCAGTTCCTCACTTGATCCAAATGACAAGAGAGTGTCTCCAAGTGGATTAGGTTCAAATCATCTGACATCAAGATCTGATGAATTAGAGTATACGATAAGATTTCAAAATACCGGAAATGCACCAGCTTACACTGTAATGATAAGAGATACGCTTTCTGATAAGCTTGATATAACTTCTTTTAGAAACGGACAGTCGTCTCATCCATGCTCGTTCAATATGTATGGGTCAGGAATTGCAGAATGGGTTTTCAACGACATTGTTTTACCTGACAGCACTACAAATGAGCCTGATAGTCATGGTTACGTTACGTTCAGGATAAATCAAAAAGTAGGGAATTTGCCTGGTTCAGTTATTTCTAATACTTCTCAAATATATTTTGATTTCAACGAACCGGTAGTTACAAACACAACTGAAAACACAGTCTGTGATACTGTAGTATCTGACTTCACTTATGTGGATAATGGAGGTCAAGTCCAATTCTTCAATGCAAGTTCCAATGCACACATTTACTATTGGAATTTCGGAGACGGTTCGGCAGATACTGCAATTAACCCCGTACATCAGTACTTTCAGAATGGAACATACGATGTTTGCCTTGTTTCAAATAGTGATTGTGAACGGGATGTGTCATGCGATCAGATCAATGTAACTACGGTTGGAATTAAAAATGATTATTTGAATTCGGGATTTGCAATTTCCCCGAATCCGGCTTCCGGTTTTGTTAATATCACTTCTGATCAGAAGTGTGAGTCTAGATTGTTGGTGGTTAGAAATATTTATGGACAAGAATTGAATCGATATTTATATCGGAATGAACGAATATTAATACCTCTTAATGAATATATTGTAGGAGTGTATATAATTGAAATCACTTCGGGTTTAAATGTATCTCAGATAAAAATTTTGAAGGAATAATTATTGAATTTAGCAAGGTTAATGTTCAATCTTTGTCTATTTATTGAAAGTTGAATTGTGTCATCTTGATGGTAGCCGATAATATTAAATAATTGAAACATGGCAATTCTAAAAGAAGTAACATCATTCCAGGACTTCAAAGTCCAGATTGTAACATCTTCACCCGACCTTTGTGTTTATGTTACTAAAATGAAATCAGAGGCTGATCACAGCGACTGTATCTGGTATTTTGATAACTCATTTCCAAAGAAAAAGGTGAAATTCGTAACAAGCTTCCCTGATGTCAAAATTCAGTACGTGAATTCAAAGAGTTCCGCGGGATGGAAGAATAAGTCACATAAACTTCAAAATCGGATTGGTTAATATGGGGGCAGACAACTAAAACTGAAAAGCTAGAAAACCTCTTCGAAAGATGGGAACGTTCAATTCCAGGATACAAGGGTAAATTTGTTAAAGACGGAATCCTGAACGAGTCCCTTTATGACCGGGCTCCGGTAAAGATCCTTTACCTGATGAAAGAGCCGAACAATCCTGAACAAAAGCCGGGAGATTTTCGTGAATGGTGGAAGGATGAAATTGGGTATCAATTCACATATCGCCTGGCTGAATGGAGTTATGGCATCCTTAATAATTTTCCACCCTATGATGATGTCTGGACTGATGTAAAAGCTACCCATCAAGCGCTGTTGCATACATCATTAATGAATATCAAGAAAATTGGTGGTGCCGGAAGTTCAAAATACTCAGAGATTGACTCACATCTCATCAAATGCCATGATTATTTGAAGGAACAGATAGAAATCACAGACCCCGAAATAATAATTCTCGGCATGTCCTTTTGGACGGATTTAAGAGATAAGCTTTTCCAGATGCAAAATCGTCAAGCTCTGGATGTGCGATTGAAATAGGGAACTTCCAAAAACCGAAGGTGATTGATTATTATCATCCTTCTTCGAGAACGCCACCGGCAGCTGCTTACAGCCTTTTGCAGAACGTTATTAAATCTGAAAAATTCCAGTTGTTATAGGAGAAACTAATGAATTTATTGGTTGCCTACAATTTCCAATTCTTGTTACTTTTCCCCTTTATCCTATCTTTCGGTTTTAGATGTCGACCGACGAGTTTTTGTTCATAACCCATTGTTAAATAGTAAAATCCATGAGTGTTTCAGCAGCCTTGCACTATGCAATCAAGGTTAAAATGATTCGTTACGAAACAAAGGACAAGATCGATTTTATTGTTGACGAAAAACTGTTTGAAAATGAGAATCCGATAATTGCAAGAGAAGAAGCTTTTAGTCATGTACTACTATCTCATTAGTAAATGCGTAAATACAAATGCTATCTAATTTGTATTTAGCTCTTGCCTGAAAACTATCCATCACCTCCTTGGTTCGATTATCTTCAGCGACGTTAATTCTACTCACTTTATTTTGTGACCATAGATAAAGTGGGAAAAAGAAGAAAAGGGTCAAAAAGTAGGTTGACAACTTTGCCATATTTGGGATGTATCAATTGGACTTTAGGTAATGTAAATATAATACGTAGGACGGTTTGAGCTCATTTTTTGTTTGTTTTGAAACACAATTTCTGATAGCATTCACTTATATTTTAAGCATCTATTTAGAAGGCACTTGTTCAAAATTTCATGGTGTAATTGAAGCATCCGGAGTTTATATAGGCCTCATTAAAACGACAAAAATTCAGGTTTGAATTGCAGCCCTTTGTCAGAAAATTTTAAAACCTGATTCTAAATGTTTTTGCGATTTACCAACATCTGGTACTCGGCGACACATTTTGGCGCCGTGGCTCGCTATCTTTGTACGACAAATAATCTTCTCCCTTACATGCAAGTATCAACAATAAAGCCCCTCAATGAGGTGGAGGGCAATGCTGCCCCAGGCTCCGAATTCTTGTCGATCAAGGTACAAGCGATGAATGTCTTCGATGACCGGTCAACATTTATCAGCTGTTACCGTGTCTTCTATTCCTATTTTGGGGTGATTCCGAGCATTAAATACATGCACGGCGCTGATCATAAAAAATTGATAGCATGGGTCGAAAGTACTTACAAAGGAAGGATCACGGCGAGACACACCAAGGAAAAGTTTGATAAGCGCAGCGGCAAAGTTATTCCAATTAATTTCATATATCTTTTTAATGACGGCCTCCTTCTCGACACGGAAAATGACGGCTCGGTGGCCGTGCTTTTCAGCGGAGAAAAGGAACAGGCAGCGCAAGAACTTTGCACGCATTTGCGCCAGTTCTGCAAGAGGCGGAATACCACCCACGATGTCAGCGTCCTCATCGATGACGGCATGGGCTTCCGCTGTGTGGACATCAGGAACAAGAAGCCTAAACTCAGCCTTGAACTCAATTACAACGACGACCTGGCGCCCTTGCATCGCGAGATCGTTAAGCAGTTGAACAAGAAGGAGGGGAGCGGCCTCGTCCTCTTCCACGGTACGCCAGGGACGGGAAAATCCACCTATATCCGTTTCCTTGTGCATTGTGTACGCAAGCGGGTGATCTTTCTGCCTTCAAGAGTAGCCGGCAACCTGGATTCACCTTCCATGATGGGTTTCCTTATCGATAATAAGGATTCAATCCTTGTTATTGAGGACGCAGAGGATTTGATCAAGTCCCGCGACAGTCACAATGAATCCGGGATCTCCATGCTGCTGAACCTTACGGATGGCATCCTCGGCGAGAGCCTGGGCATACAGGTGATCTGTACGTTCAATACGAAAATCAGCAATGTCGATAGCGCCCTGTTGCGCAAAGGCAGGCTCATCGCGGCGTACGAGTTCAATGCGCTGGATGCGATGAAGTCGGGGCGCTTGCTTGAAAGGCTGGGTGTGGCAGATCATCCGGTGTCCGGCGCGATGACATTGGCCGAGATCTACAATACCCGAGAGAATTTTACGAATAACCTGGTGGAGGTCAAAAGGCCCATTGGCTTCCAGGTGGGTCAGGATGCAGCGGCCTGAAATCAGAAACGGAAAAACTCAGCTCTTGTAATTCACCAATGCTTTTTCGAATTGTTCCGTCATTTCGGTCCTCAGTTTATTGGGCGACAGAACAGTGAGCGTACTGCCAAAGGAAAGTAATTCCTTGACCAGGTCAAAAGTGATGTACATGGTAAGACGAATACGGTATTCTTCTTTGGAATCCACGAGGACTTCCTGGGAGTCGTGGAGGCGAAGGGAGCGGACGTATTTGCCCTCTTCGGGATCAAAGGAAAGGACGATCTCGACGGGTTTGCTCTTTTCATCGGTCATGATCCCGAATGAATACCTGAACATCTCCTCTACATTGAGTTCTTTGGGATACCTGAATTTTTCACGGGTCGTCTCTGCGTCAGAGATCCTGTCCATGCCGAAGGTTTTTACTTTTCCGTCTTTCCTGTCCAGGGCCAGCAGGTACCAGCGGTGGTGGCTTTCCTTCAGGGCATAAGGCTCCACCACTCTTTCCGTGAAGCCGTCTTGCCAGAATTTCTCGTGTTTGAAACGAACGAGGAGGCGATTGTGGATGGCATGGAGGAATAGGTAAAAGTTGCCTGTACCGGCAGGTGTCCTTTTTTCATAGAAGATATACTTCGACTTGTGTTTTGCCCTGTAGAGCAGATCGAAATGATCGAAGGTCTCCAGCATGCGGGAACGGAGGGTGTCACCTTCCTCTTCCGTGATGTAATAATTGTTGCGGTTGTTGGTACGGATGTCAATGTTGAAAATGGTACGGATATCGTTCAGGTCACGCTGGAAGGTGCGCTTGGAGAGTTCGAATTCCTCCCCGCTGATCTCGTTCTGATTTGAAACCATCTTTTTTATATCTTCGAAAGACGCCTCCCCGGAACGGAGTTTCTGTATGATGGCGATGTAGCGAAGGAAGAAGCGACGTTTGGTATTGGACATGTGTTGTTTGTATTTTCAAGCGGGTTCACAAATATAATCGTGGTTTACGAATGTCCATTCCATAAAATGAAAGTTCAGAAAAGACCTTGTGTCCGAACCGTTCATCAGCCCGATCCTGTAGCTCCATTCACTCGAATTGTCAGACGGAAGGATTAGACCTTCAAATGTTGCTCCTTTCGATTCTTCATGGTTCAGGAAAAAGGCATCGAGTTCTTTGTTTATGTCCTTGAATAGTTCGTCACGGTTCTCGAAAAATAACTCCAGGAATGCAACCTGATAAGCCGACAAATCCACTTCACTCAACCCGGAATAAACGAAACTTTTGGTATTTATCCGTACCTCTTTTTCCCGTTCCAACAGATCAGGAAGAATTTGCTGAACTCTTTGTTCGAGGGTTGTTTTGAAAGTTGACATTTGCTTTTAAAAATTGAAAACTAGCGTCAGCGTTAAATAACCATAATCGACTTAGGTAATAATCATTAATCTAAAGAAAATTTCAGTTAACTATTTTCCAGAGATTATATATTGTGGTTGCCACTTCAACAGGCTTGAATTTGTAAAAGGATGGGTGGTAACCATTATAAATAACTTGTTCTCTGCACTTATATGCCTTACGATCGTCAGTAAGATTAAATATTTGCCGATCAAACAAACCAGAGTCGAGAGTTAGAGCATGCCAAGTTACCAAGCCACCACAAATAATTATTTGCGGATTTATAAGTTGTATTTGTTGAGAAAGAAATTCCTTATTGAATCGCGAATGATCTCGAATTATACTATCGTTACTTGTGGTTTCGCCAGATGTTTTTTTAACTTCAACTATCGCTATTTTGAAAATGATTCTTTTAAGGTGCCGAGGCTCAAGTTATTTGTATTTTCAACAGACGGGACAACTCCATTTGCTATCGTTTCGTGAATGCAATAGGAGACTTTAGAAATCTGCAGGTTAGTTTTGGAGTCGTTAAATTTGTCGGGATTCCCCATTATTTTGCAAGTGTCACATCCGTCCATGCCATAAGTCTCTTTAAGTATGAATAGAATTTTTAAACTTAACTGATTCCATATTTCAGGAACAATTGGTCTGTCAAGTGCAAATCCTATGCCTTCATTATCATCAGGAGATTTATGGTCTGGAGCATACTCTATATCATTTCTTTTTTTATTTGCATCAAGGATGTTTTGGTATTTTTTCAGATCGAGCACAGTTTTAGGAATTAGATTAGTTATTCAAATAGGTGAAATAATTGGCAACACAAATATACTCTTTCCTGACGACAAAATATGTCGCAAAGAAATCGATGATGTAAATAAAAAGTCTCAGGAATTTTCCTGTGACTTTTTATTTACAAACTTTTCATCGTAACAATCCAGTACGAGCTTTAGTTTGGCGCAGACCCTGTACCATGCCGGTTCGTCCTTCGACTCAAAGTGCTTAATGGTATTCAGGATGAAAGTTCGACCGGGCCGACGGTACTCTTTGCTATTACAGAACGTGACGATTGTCCCGTCGTCTTCAAATAGGTTCGGTCCGTACTTCTTTAACAGCAGTAAGTTGTGGAAGTGGGCATCTTCATAATCCTTTCCTGCCTTCTTTAGCTCTCCGAGCAGCTTGTCCCTCGGTTGATTTTCCAAATGGTTCGTGGTACCCATTGCGTTCTATTTTAGAGGTAGAATCAGTATGAATGGTTCAATTGAACGAGGGTTATTAAATACGAATACAAAAGTAGGTAAGTGAGCGACAAAAGGTGTCGTAGTGTGGAAAAATATGTAGTATGAAAATTGACTTCCTGAAAATATATATACCTTTGTTCATTAGTCTATTTTATGCTTTACTACAGGTAAATAACCTGAAAAAAGTGATGTTAAAAATACGTGCCTATGAAAAACACTATCGAAAAATTTATTGCCGATATTTATTCTAATTTAAATGAAAAATGTGAATATTTTTGGCCCACTAAAAAAGGAGGTTTTCCTCATGAGAATAATATTTCACTTTCTATTGCAGAAATTGCATCAAAATGGAAACTGAAAGTTTATTCTGAATGTAATATGAATGAATCCGGAGCCAGACGTGATTTGATTTTGGTATGTGAGGAAAATAAATGGACGTGCCAGGTTGAAGTTAAGTTTCAACAAAACTGGGATAGTTACGAAGAAGATTTTTGGAGAGTATCAGTAAAGGATGATTTTTTCACTTTTTTGAAATCCGATCATAGACAAACTCAGTTACAGTTGGATGACTTTTCAAGATACGGGTTATTTATTGCTGGTGGCAAAGATCAGCTCTATAACTGGTGGAACAATCCAACGCAAATGCAGTATGAATGGCTTCAATCTTGGTTTAACGATTTTCCTGATGGAAAAATTATGAAAGGAATTTGGCCGAAGCAATTGGAAAGTAGAAAGTTTGGTTTAGTATACTATTTAATTTCTGTTACAGAGGAAAATACTGTAGAGTGGATTAATAATCTTTAAATTCTAAAGGTTCTTTTATGCATACTAGTCCATCATTTATTTTGGAGACAGAGTTAAAGTAGTTCGGTTTGCAAACTTTTGTTCTATTAATATTTATTAATTTACCTTGTCCTCACCTCGTCGTGGTAAATGAAATTTCATACCCGTAAACTGTTCCAAGGGCATTGGTGGCGTAGGCGCGCAGGTAATAGGTGTAACCCGGAAGAAGTCCTTCCAGGATACAGCGGTAATCCCCGGTTCCGCCGCCGGACTGGATCGTGTAAAAAGCAAGGGATGGATTTCCGCTATAATTATAGCATATTCCCCGCGCAGTGACCGCACTGCCACCGTCGGAGACGACTTTTCCGTCGAAGATCGCCCCGTTCGCATAGATACCGCTCACCGAACCGTCGCTTACGTTTGGAAAAGCATAGTGGCCGTTGGAGTTGTCAAGGAATTCATCCATGACATTGTCCCTTTGGAGAGGCTCCTTTTCGCAGGAAATGAGAACGCCTGTAAAGAAGGCCAGGAGGAGCAGAATTTTCTTTTTCATCTGATTTAGTCTTTGATCTTCCAGGAATGCCATTCGGTACGTACATCAAAGCCGGAACGCAGGGATGGTTTTTGTACACTGCCGTTGATACGAATGGAAGCGGCTTCGACCTCCCTGCTGACTTCATCAACGAGTGCACCAAGTTGCAGTCCGCGACCGTTGTAGCGAAGCGATTTTAACAGGCAATAAGTGAACAAACCGTGTTCAGCCTCCCGGTAACACAGGGCAGGCTGACGGGCTGTTCCTGCCGAGAATACGACAGTCCGTTCCGGAACTGCCGCAGGAGAAGAAAGGTATCCGACACCACGGGAGGAAAGCAATACATTCCCGCTGCGGCCGGCTCCCGAGAAACAGGCATCCAGAAAAAGGACGATGCGGGAAGCAGGGGTGGATGCGATATCGGTCATGAGCCTTCGGAGGCTCAGGGAACTTTCCAGGGAGATCAGATCGGCATCCACCGGCAGGAGGAAACTCTCGCCGTCCTGGGTCCCCGGCATACCGTGACCTGAGTAGTAAACAAAAAGTTCCGGTTTTCCTGCTGCCATGGAGGCCGCCTGCACGAATCGCTTCAGCAGTCCTTCCATCGTGCCGGCGGAAACATCGGTGCGGAAGAAAATATTCTCTTCGGGAATTCCGAGCAGGCTCACAGCATACATCCGGAATGATTCTGCATCACGGACGGCGTATTCGGTGTTGCTCAGCCCATGTCCATAGGCGGCATAGTTTTCATTCCCGATGATGAGTGCAAAGCGGTTGAAGTTGGCCCTTGCTTTCAAGGGAAGCGGAGAATCCACATCAACCGGAAAAAGGGTATTCGACTCCGGTTCTGATTTCACGGAGCTTTTCCCAATGCTGATGTAAGTGTATCCCGATTCGGCCGTCTGGGCCGGACAAGCAGTGGGTTGCAGCAAGAGAAAGCAGCAGCAGCAGCAGAACAGTTGTTTCTTGTGATCCATCGTGTTGTGATTAAAACCGGAAGCAAAGCCTTGCGCTTGCGCCGGCAGGACCTGCATATACATCAAATACAGTCTGTGTAGTTGACTTCAACCCTCCGCGGCCTCCACTCGTATTACTGATTCCTTTTAGGAGAACACGGAGAACATCTCCCGCCCAGATACAGGCCGCCATCCCGGTAAAGAAGTTGGCATTTTTCCGGTAGTACTCTGCCTTTTCATAATAGCCGTTGATCTCGTATTGCTGCACAGCGGAATGATAGGCGGTGTAATTGTTTTTCATCTGTTCGCGCGAATAGAAGGCACAGCCAAGTGACGCAAGGAAGCCAAGCGTGATGTATCCCGGTTTGATCATCACCGCATCGTCTCCGTTCACGAACATGTCTCCCAGCCCGGGGCAAAAGGCGGAGAGCAATGCGTTCGAAGGTCCTCCTGCGGAAGCATCCCTAACGACAGTAGAAGGCATCCAGGCAGCGGGCAAGACGGTGATCACCGCTTTTATTTCTCCCGACCAGGACCCCAGATCTGCACCGGCATCCCAGGTGATCGTTTTTCCTGGACCCGGTACGACATTTTTCAGATCGCCCCACAGGTTGATCGGAACGATGCTTCGTTGTATAGTGCGGGCCTGAAAGACAATGCGAATGTCGCAGCGTTCTTCCGGACTTCCGATGAGGTCGTAGGTGACCACGACCGTGTTGCTGACCTGGCTGATATGCACATTGCCGGGCATGGCTGCTCGAGCAGATGGCATCAACCAAAGTGCGACAAGCAGGAGGCAAACGGAAAATAGGTCTATGCTCTTCATCGTGGATATACGGTTACATCGGCAATTTCATAATCCGGCGCGGGGTTTTCTTCCGAGAGCCGTTTCAACAACAGTTCATAGAATTCCTGCCGGGAGAGGAAGCGGAGCGGGTAGATGCCGGCCTTTTTCCCTGCTGCGCCGGATGGCAGATCCACAAGAGGAGAGAACAGGAAATGGAAGCGGTGCACGGAGGGCCCGTTCGTGTCGTTGCCGGTGAAGACCAGGTTGCCACACGCGGAGCCGTCATCCGGCGGTATGCTCAACAGTTTCTCATTTCGAACTGTGATGGCCGCGTCTTCCGGAACGAACACGGTATCTGAAAGATCCGATTCAATGAACACATCCAACCTTCCGAATTGTCCGGATTCAATATGAATCGTAAAGGCATCCCCTTCCCGGAAGACGGTTTGCTCCTCACTTCTGCCGGAAAGTGAAATGAAGCATTTCGCGACATTCCTTTCGTATCCTACTGGAAATACAAACCCGCTCACTTCCGCCCGCATCCAGGGCCGGCCATCGCGGCCAATGAATGGAGTGAACAGCGGCAGGTCCGCATCTCCGGCCCAGCGTCCGGCGATGAGTGACTGGCTGAAGGATCTGAAGCTGTCGCTCATGCCGGAATCATGCGGATTTGCAGAAGCAATAAGACTGGTTTGTATGGAAGCGATATCCGTTCCCCGGACCCTGCCCATGGCATCCAGGCGTGCCGCGGCCAGCAGTTCTGCTTTCAATGCACGGATCGATTGCTCCTCCCGCAATGGCAGTTCTGCCGAACCCCGGCACGGTACCGGCTGTTGCTGTGCAGCCGCTCCGGCAGCAGACAGGAGCAGCGCGATGCAAACGAGATACCACTGAAGGTTCATTGATTTTGTTCCTTTTGGAGTTCGTTTATTCCTTGCTCGTAAACCTTGCGGAACTGTTGTTCGTCAAAATCCTGACGCAGACGGTCATCGGCCTTGATACGGCTGACCGTTTTAGTGTAGAGCTCTTCCTGTTCATTTCCATGGCGACCCAGTAGGTGTACAGACCCGTCGTCTTGTTCTTGTAGAGCTCCTCGCCGATGACGATGCAGTTGGTCAGGTGCTCACGGGTCCAGAGTTCACCGATGGCCTGGTAATTACTGTTCAGCTCCGTCTTTTCCAACTTGCGTTCCGCGGTATAGTCCTTCAGGTAGGACTTGACAAGTGAGCCTGCGGTCTGGGCGATGGCCAGTTCGGATTTCATCCGGGCCCTGGTCTTGGCCTGGGAGATGTCTTCACTCTCGTGGGAATAGACCGCACGGATGAATTTGTTGTCGGAGTGGTACTGGCTCCCGCTGAAGGGCGTTTCGATGCGCACCTGTTCTTCCACTTTGGCAAGAGGTTTGGAAGGTTTGCAGGCGAAGAAGAGTGCCGGAAACACGGCAAGGAAGGCGATGACCTTTGCGGCGATCCGGCCTGTGATTTGAATTGGAAATCTTTTCATGCTCGTTGAGGATTTAGAAGGTTACTCATCCAATAACGACCTGCTGTTTCATTTATATCATCCTGTGGAAATTATTTTTTCTTTTTTATATCTCTCCTGTGATATTTCAACGTAAGTGGATCGTTTTACCTTTTGGGAAGGACCGGTGTGCGGTACAAATGACTCCCGGATGGATATCGAATATCATTTTTAAAAACACCTGCAACATGCTTCAAAAAAACAACATCAAGCGTCTTAAACGCAGTCGGCATCTGACTTTTTATTGTTATATGGATCCTGATCATCTGACAAAAGTGTACGAATGTCATCGTATGGATTTTTTCAAGATAAAATTGTTTGCCAGTGACCATGATGGTTCTATGGGAGAAGTAAATTTTATGATCCGGGACAGAGAGAATCCCGACATCTTCGTCGTACTCTATTGCCTGATGCAGGTTCCGGGTACGATCTTTAAATTAATGTATTGGAAGAATAACCTTGTCAGAAATGAAAATATGGGAGGGGGAGGCTACTCACCTTGCGATGATCCTGCTTTTATTGATGACGAATTGTTCCTTTACCTCATCGACGATTTTATGAAAAATTACCTGGCGGATCATTATGTCCTCGCCATCGAAGAGGAGCACAGTACCCCGAAAAAATAGTTTATCCCGACCGCCGGCAGGTTTCCAAAAAAATGGAATGAATCACCTGCCTGCGATCGGATCTGCCTCAATTTAATTTCCGGGGGTATGAAAGCCCCCGATGATTTTCCTCGAGGGCTGACGGAGAATCGATTCTTGCGTGCAGATTTTTTCAATAAATTCAATCGTGGGTTCCGTTCCGGTAAGCAATCGTTCGGTGACGAGTTTACGGTGAATATTGTCAACTTGACCGCCTGACAAAGGATAGAGTGACGAAAGCCTGAGGGCTTGCTCTTCGCTGAGGTTCTTTATTCTGTCACGGAGAATGGCGGCGCGAACAGTTTCCGAGGGCAATTCGAATTTGATCTTGTAAAGAAAACGTCGTTCAAAAGCAGGATCAAGATTCATTTCCAGGTTCGTGGTGCAAAACAGAATGCCTTCAAAGCGTTCCATCTCTTCGAGAAGAATGTTTTGCATCGTGTTGTTCATTTGATCCACAGAATCCGATACGGTGATGCGGTTGCTGATAAGCGCATCCGCCTCGTTGAGGAAGAGAATGGGCATGGGCCCGGGTTTTTTCATGCAGCGACGGTAGTCGTTAAAAATCTTGCGCGTCCTTTTTTCCGATTCGCCCACATATTTATCACGTATGCTGCTGATCTCCACTTTAAAAAGTTCACGGCCCGTGTTACGGGCGCTTTGGTACACCGTTTCGGTCTTTCCCGTTCCCGGCGCGCCATAAAGCAAGATCGCCATTCCGGGAATCATCCCTTCCGCGGACAGATTTTTTTGAATGACCGGAAATTCCGCTTCACTCAACAAACGTTGAAGAGAATCAACGGCCTCCTTTTCCGAAGGGTTGAAAAAGAGTTTGCGCTCGGGAAGACCGGCAGGGTTGATCATCTCCGGAAAAGCGGATGCGTGTTCGTTTTTTTCGAAAAGAGATTTGTCATTTCCGAAAAGAGCTTCCAATCCTGCTTCGGTGAGACTAATGCTGTCGCCGACCTGGAAATGATCGTCCTCTAATTTCACAAGCCCGGTCTCCAGCGTTTTTGCATTTCCCAAAAGGAACATTTTTTTAATATTCATGCGTTGGGAATATTTTCTGTACACGTCGGAAAGGTAGGAGGACATGCTGAGGGACCTGTACCCTTCGATCTTGTTGCAGTACAACGCAAAGAGAAGGACTACTTCCTCTTCGGAAAGCAAATATTTTTCGATGGTTTTCGAAATGGGCAAGGAGGGATTTATCTCCGTGAGTTTTATGAGGTATTTGTAAATAATGTCCGCTTCCATCTTCTCCTCCCGAAGCAATTTGAAATAGGAGGCGACAATGTCGGCAAGGCCAAAGGCATCGGTTTTAAGTTCCATCCCGAGGACGTCTTTGTTTGCGAAGATCCTGCTTTGGATCTCCGGCCCGACGATATAACTATATCGGTTTCGAAAATCGTAACATCTGAACACAAGGCCTTTTTCGTGTAAGCGATTGAGAATGGCGGTTAACTCATCGTAACGCGCCAGCGTATAGTTTAATTTTCGTGCGATTTGATTCGTGTTAATTTCCCCGTCTTCGAGGGTCATGGCGAACAGCACCGCGAAGACCGCCACCTCTTCCCCGGTCATGCCGAGACGTTCCGCCAATGCAGTTTTTGATTCCTCCTCGTCATCATCAAGGAGAAACACACCGTCGATCCCAAAATCCTCCGATACATCCTGGCGGTTTGAGACACTATGGATCAATTCAAGTAAGGTTTTAGTTTCAGTACCGGTTTTTTCGTTTTTCATGTGACCCCTGTTTTCGTGTTAGACGTTTCTAAGACTGGTTTATATCAATTCGGGATACTGATTCCGGAGATCTTTTTCCCTTTACCTCCAATTGCGGTCAAACGGATCGCCCATGATCATTTCACGATATTTTTGCTTGTCGATGTGGAGATAAAGCATGATCCTGTCGGGATGCCCTTGCGGTTGATCACCCTTCAAGAGTGAAGAGCGGATGCCGGCCGTCGCAAACATGGAATTATAAGCTGAAACGACATTGCAAATGGCATCCATGTTTTCCTTTTGGAGATCCAGGCAGTCGATCGTCACCGCCCAGCGTTGAGGTTTTTTTAAAATAACGACACTTTTAATATAGAGATGCGAAATGAGCTCTGTAAGGATGCTTACTTTCATTTCTTCCAATTCGTGTTGTATTTTCTCGTTCAAAGAATCCTCTGTAAGTCTGTCGAAATCCATGTTTGTCTGATTTTGAGGTGAGGTGCCGGTGAATGCTGTTTCCTGATAACGCCTGACCCTCCCGGATATATCAGCAGGGGATTTAATTTTTTTACCGGTGGATTTTCTTCTGAAGTGACTTCCGGCTTTGTAAGTAACCTTTGGTTATTAGTTATTGTTGGTTATTAAGGGAATGGTGAATTGAAAAAATCCGACAGTGGGCGTTGCTATTGAAAACCCACCTTCAATTTTTCTTTCAAATACAATTTCAACTGAAAAAAATTGGTTTAACCCAAGCAATCCTTCATTCGGCTCCGGAAATAAAATAGCCAGTCCCGCAAAACCACTTAATAACCCAATAACCAATAACTCAATAACTCAATAACCAATAACAGAAAAACCACCACTTAAAAGTCGCGAACCCCGGTCACCCGGCGGCCTTCTCTTTTGCTGCCTTGAGTTCCGTATCAAAGGAGACATGCGGCAGGCCCAGGCTTTTCTGCATGTCCTGGATGAGCCGGTTCAGGATGAATTTGGAGATCGAGAACATGATCCGGTGATGCCTCCATTTCCGGAAGCAGAAGACAAATCCTGCCACAGCGCATAAGATGATCTGCCATTTGTAATTCATCCCGATGATCAAAACCAACAGCATCGTGATTCCGGTGATCAGCATGCCGGCCTGTGCGAGCCGGCAATATTTATGGTCCCTGTCCAGGTCCTTCTGCAGGTCATTCCACAGGGCCCTGTACGTTTCTTCATTGTACCCATTCGGAAAAAAATCCATCATGTCCGTAAATATTAATTAATCTGAAAAAGTTCTCACACCCCCCCCCCGAATTTTCATAAATTCCACCTACCAATACACTAAGATCTGTTTCTAAATTATCTATATCTCAATAACTCAATAACTCAATAACTCAAAACCAACAGCCAACAACCAACAACCAACAACCAAACCCACTCCCACTAATAACGTTCCGTACCTCTGAATATATCATAATTTAGTAAATTTAACCACAATGGATTACGCCTCCTTCCTTCATTACATATCCTCCTGCAAGGATCCGGTCATTCTCGTGGAAGGCACACGCAATCTCCCGGACGCGGATCGTCCGGCTCTCCTTCGTTTGGCCGAAATGCTTGCAGGCAGATTGCCCGGCGCCATTTTCCGCACAGGCAATGCCACCGGATCGGACGAGGCCTTCGCCGAGGGTGTTTGCCGTGTGGATGCGTCGCGCTTGCAATACATCCTGCCAAGTTCCGGAATGGGCAAGTCGAGGAAGAACCCTTCCGCCTATTCCGTTGCAGTGGAGAATATTTCAAGCGTGGAGGAGCCGGAGCTGGTGTACAGGACCAAACAAGCCACGCCGGCCAACGCAAGACTGATCGACCGTTTTGTGCAACGTGAAAAGGGACAAGCCTATGCAAAAAGTCTGTACCTGCTTCGCGATACCCTGAAAGTAACCGGGTCCGCCGAACAGGGACTTGCCCCCGCAAGTCTTGGGATCTTTTATGTGGACAGGAGCCGGGAGGGTGGCGGGGGAGGAGGCACCGGACATACCCTCCGCGTTTGCGAGCAGGCCGGTGTTCCCGTGATTTTGCAGGAAGAATGGATGCAATGGCTCCGGGAGAATGTTCAGTGAAGTTGAAAAGACATTTTTGCAGCCGAGCGATCCGTTCCGATTTTCAAAAACATTTTTCTCGCTGACCGGGTATTGCACTCATACTTTCGACTGATTTTTTCCCCCTGACAAGCTTCGAATTATGAGTTTGAGTCGGGTACACCGGAAGGTGCAGTTCTCCTCTCCGGGAGCCAGTGATTCATGATACATATCATTCCCACAAATGCTATTGAAGAAGTATTTTTAGTTTCGTTCATTTCACACTTTTAAGATGCTTCTACTATATTTGAATCGGTGAATTCAATGAAAGAAATTTGTTTTATTTTTAAAATATCCGGTCGCATGATATACAAAACACCTTCAGCCGTTATCACTTTAAACACCTTATATTATGAAACCTTTCTTTTCTTATATATTCCTTTTTATTCCTCTTACTGCTTCCGTTTCAATCGCGGACACAAAACCTGAGTTTCATTGACAGTTTCCCCGGGCCTGCTCAACGCATGGCTGCTACGGGTTCTTTTTATGACGGGAAATCCCGGTTTATTTACGGCAGCGACAGCCTGGGCGGGTATTCGCATGAATTCCATGAATACAATCACGTCACCTCTTCGTGGGTTCGGAAGAACGACATCCTCTTCCCCTGGCGCTCCGGAGCCGTCGCGGTGCATTGTAACGGAAAATTGTACACCGGCATCGGCTGCGATGAAACCACACTATCCAACTGGACCTATTACCACGACCTCTGGAAATACGACGAAAGCACAGACACCTGGACACAGAAGGCTGATTTCCCCGGCGGCGGCAGGGAATATCCGGTGTGCGAAGTTGTTGGAAATAAAATATACATCACCCTCGGGGATTCACTGGATCCCGTACACGGCTATACGATGAACCACCGGGATGTATGGGAATACGATACCGCCCTGGACAGCTGGACGCGCCGCAGTGACCTTCCGGTCGCCGGCCTTCGCGTAAATTTCGTTTCATGGGCACGGAACGGATCCTTGTACATGCCGATTCAGGGAACGGGACCTGCGTCGGTATTGTGGACTTACGATACACAACTTGATGCCTGGACGATGATCGGTTCCCTCGACCCTGCGGTGGTAGCTGGCAACAACTGCTTCAGCGGAACGATGCAGGGCCGTGCCATCCTCTTCTCCTGCAGTCCGGCGAATTGGCATAACGTTACCGTGTATGAGCAGGATCTTCAAACCGGGAGCTTTACCTACCTCGACACGTTCACCCTGCCCGGTTCCCCCATGGTCGTAAACTCCGACACTGCCTCGGTCTATTTTCTGATTGATCACAATTTCTTCTCCACCGTTTACCGGGGCGGATTGTACGCGTACCGTGTTCCCCTGCCTACCTCGGTAGAAAGTTCACTTCCTGAACCTGAAAATCCTGAAGTCAGCATCCGCCAGGACCCTTCCGGATCCCTCAGCATCAGCAATCCATATCCTCACCCTGTCGTCCTTGAATGCTGCGACCTCTCGGGGCGCCTTCTTCTTCGCCGGGAAATTTTGCCGGGGGAGGAAATGATCGGGGAGGGAATTGTGCGGTTGACGGGGTATGTTCTGTTTTCTGTGATTAGTGAGGGAAAAACAGTGCAAACGGGCAGGATCATACTCATATAGTAGAACGAATATTTTTCGTTCAGAATATTTGCTTGAATAAATTCTTTCAAAGATAAAATGAACAAATGCTGAAAATATTACACACCGCCGACTGGCATCTTGGTAAAAAACTGGATCGATTTTCCAGACATGAAGAACAGGTTGATGTTCTTGACGAGATCTGTAAGATAGCAGAGAGCGAAGGGGTCCATGCTGTAATTATTGCCGGGGACTTGTATGACACCTATAATCCGCCCGCTGAATCGATTGAACTGTTCTATAAAACGCTGAAGAGACTTTCCTCTAACGGCAAGAGGGCGGTAATTGCAATAGCAGGAAACCATGATTCTCCGGAACGGATTGAAGCCCCGGATCCCCTGGCAAGAGAATGTGGCATCTTGTTCTCCGGTTTTCCTCAGTCAAAATTGAGTTTGCTTGATCTCCCTGATGGGATCAAGGTTAGTAAGAGTGATGACGGATTTGTGGAGCTCGTTTTGCCGGATGTGAATTTCCCACTTCGCATACTTTTAACACCTTATGCAAATGAATTTCGGTTGAAAACCTATTTGGGTGAGCAGGATTCCGAAGAGGAATTGCGTGACCTGCTCAGGAAACATTGGAAAAAGATCGCCGATGAATATTGCGATTCAAAAGGCATTAATATCCTGGTAGCGCACCTGTTTATGATGACTCAGGGGCAAGAAAAGCCCCAGGAACCTGACGACGAAAAACCAATTCTTCATGTCGGCGGTGCCCAGGAGATATATACCAGCAGTGTCCCACAGCAGGTACACTATGTTGCCTTGGGACATTTGCACCGCAACCAAACTGTTGGGAATAAACCCTGTCCTGCAGTGTATAGTTCCTCGCCGCTTTCCTACAGCTTCGCTGAAGCCGAGCAGGATAAATATGTAGTAATTATCGAGGCGAATCCCGGAGAGAGTGTAAGAATACACCCGCATCAATTAGAAGCAGGTCGTCCCTTAAAAAGGGGAAGGTTTGAATCTTTAGATGAAGCAAAAAGATGGCTACTCGAAAATCAAGAAGCTTTTGTTGAAGTCACGATTGTTACGGACAAGTATTTGGATGGCCAGGCACGGAAAAGTCTTGCGGATGTACATGAACGAATCATTGATGTCATCCCTGAAATGATCAACTCGGGATTGGAGCCTGTAAGTCCTGTTCAGATTAACCAAGCCCAGGATTTTGAAAGTTTATTTATTGATTACTTTAAATATAAAAAGCAAACTGATCCGCCTCTATATGTTTTAGATTTATTAAAAGAAGTTCAAAGTATTGATGAAACCGAACAGCTATGATCCCATTATCATTAAAACTAAAAGGAATTTATTCTTATCAGGAAGAACAAATCATTGATTTTGCCAGGCTTACTGAGGCTGGATTGTTCGGGATATTTGGAAAAGTCGGGTCGGGGAAATCAGCTATTCTTGATGCGATTTCATATGCCATCTATGGGGACAATGATCGCTTTCAAGGTAGAAATGTTGATCTTAAATACAATATGATGAATTTGAAGTCAAATGAGATGATCATTGATTTCACTTTTTTAGCAGGATCGCAAAAACGGAAATTCACTATTAAAATAAGGGCGTTAAGAAACAAGAAAAAATTTGATGAAGTTACCATCAAAGAGCATAATTATTATGAACTATTAAACGATGGACTTGTCCCAATTCTTCCTGAAGTTATTATCTCGGAAATCGGTGTCTCTTACGAAAATTTTAATCGAACAATTGTTATTCCACAAGGGAAGTTCCAGGACTTTCTTTCATTGAAACCAACAGACAGGACGCAAATGCTGCAGGAGATCTTTAATCTGGGCAAATATGATCTTTCTTCTAAAGTGAAAATTCTTTCGGATCAAAATAAAGATAGCCTTATAAAAATAAATGCGCGATTAGAAGGAGTGGATGATGTGTCAACTGAAAATATAAATCTTAAGAAAGAAGAAAAAAGTGAACGTTCCAAGAAAAAGGATGAATTGGCACTTCAGATTGATCCCGCTAAAGCAGAATTGAACTTGTTGAATCAGCTTGCTACTGACCTTAAGGCTTATGAAGAGAAAAATGGAGAATTGGCAAGCCTGCAGGGGAAGGAACAGGAATATGTTTTAAAAGAAAAGGAACTTAGTGAATTCAGGAGCTACAAGACTGAATTTAAGCCCCTTTTTGATAACCTTTCTGCTGATCAGAAACAGTTGAACACATGCAATGCTTCGATAGAACAATATTCTCAAAAAGACGGAATTATTACGGAGCAATTGCACAAAGCAAAAATTGCGCTTGATATAACACAAAATGATAAAGCAAAAATCCCGACTCTTACCAAAAAGG
Source organism: Bacteroidota bacterium (assembly GCA_016720935.1). Taxonomy (NCBI): domain Bacteria; kingdom Pseudomonadati; phylum Bacteroidota; species Bacteroidota bacterium. The sequence continues at coordinate 909,964 of JADKJP010000007.1, read as the reverse complement.
CAGATCAGTTAAATCAGCTTGTATTATTTTATGACTTGAAAAAACGGCACGAGAACTTGCGAAGTCGTTTAACTATTGAAGAAAGCAAAATAAAGGCAGACAACAAGAAAGTAGCTGATTCAAAAAAGAGTAGAGATGCTGTTGCCAAAGAAATCGTTGGGTTAACGAAGAGTGCTTCCAATCTGGAGTATCTCAAAAAGATAAAAAATTGGTATGACAAGAACAGAATGCTCGAAGAGAAGGAGAAGGAGATGCTGGAGGGATGGACGGACGTTAAAAATGAAAAATCTGAAAAAAATAAAGAACTAACTATACTGAAGAAAGGGGCGTTTAAAAATATATTTAAAAAGTTACCTGCTGACTTTGACATTGATGAGTTTAAGGAAATTTGGGAAGAAGAAAAGAGCGCTTTTGAAAATACGCAAAAGGCTTTACTAGATCAAAAATTGAAATTGTCAGTTCAGCAGAAATTGGTAGATCATGCTTCTAATTTGACGAAAGGAGAGCCTTGTCCATTGTGCGGATCAACGCATCACCCCAATCCAATGAAAAAAATTGACATTAAGAGAAAACTTGACGAAATAGAAAATAAAATTGAAGGACTGGATACAGAATTAAATATGCTGGATGAGTTATGGGGAGACATGAAATCAATTTTAAAAGACATTAAGCAATTAGTGAAAAGATGTGAGGATGCAGAGATAAAATGGAATAAAAGCAAAGAGTCTAAAAATGATCATGCCAAAAAGTTTCCAAAGGGAATTTATAAAAAGGAGCAAGTTAAAGAATTTGAAAAGGAGTGGAAGGAACTTGAAAGTAAACAAAAAAAGTTACAGGACAGCAGTAAGATACGAGAGGGATTGGATAGAGAAATAGAAAAAATGGAAGATCATCTTTCTAACGAAAAGTTGACCTTCGAAAATAAGAAGCGCGAAGAAGATCAGATGGCTGGTCAACTCGAAGAGAAAATTAAGTTATTTACCGTAATTAGTATCGAAGATTACAAGGATCGACCAGCAACCTCTATTGAAAATGAAATCAGGAGCATTCGTTCGAGTATAGTAAATATAGAAACGACTGAAAAAGAGCGATTGCAAGAAATCAAGGATTTGGATCAGGAGCAGTCAACAATTAGTGGAAGTTTAATTGAAAAGAAAAGGGAAAAAGAGCGACTGGAAGCCAGTATTAGTGATACGAATATAAAAATCGACACATCTACTGAAAAATTAGCGCGTGATCGTAATGAAGTACTGGCCATACTCGAAAAGCAACTTGATGAAAAAAGGATTACTGATGAGGTTGAAAGGTTTAAAGCAAATCTTAATCAATTAAAAGGTCAGGTATCGGAGTTGCAGGGGAAAACCCAAGGAAAAAAAATGGACGTAGAAAGGTTAAATTTATTAAGAAGCCAAATACCATTACAGCTAAAGGAATTGGAGGAACTGAATGGAAGTATAGCTGTCCTTGAAAATGATATAAATGTTCTTGAAGCGAAGCTTACAGAGAAACAATTATTCCTGAAGGAAAAGGAAAAATTGACAGAGCGCGAATTGAGTCTTGGGGAGTTGACAACTTTGTTTAAATCAAAAGGTTTTGTGAATTTCCTCTCATCAAAATACCTGAATAATGTAGTGCAAATAGCCAATCAGCGGTTTTACAAAATGACCAGGCAAAAGTACAAGCTTGAGCTGACGGCAGATAATTCCTTTATGATTAGAGATTTCATGAATAACGGCGAACTGAGACACATTAAATCCTTGTCAGGCGGTCAGACTTTTCAGGCCGCTCTTTCGCTGGCCCTGGCATTGTCCGAAAATATTCAACGCAACGCCGGAGTGGACCAGCAATTCTTTTTCCTCGACGAAGGATTTGGTTCTTTGGATAAAGAATCATTACAGGTGGTGTTTGATACATTAAAGACGTTACGAAATGAGCGCCGGGTGGTTGGACTGATTTCACATGTAGAGGATCTGCAGCAGGATATTGACGTTTATTTGAAAATAGAAGAAGATCCGGTTTCGGGTTCTAAAATTGTAAATAGTTGGTCAAGTAATTAATTATATAGTTATGAGAATATTCTTTTCAACTTTATTTGATCAAGAAACCTATCCCGTGAATGTTTTCTCAACAAATGGGATAGCCGTCGGAGATCTTCACGCTGGTCCAGTGGGACTGATTGGTTTGCTTGAACTTCACTTGGGATTAGCAAACCATCAGCCGCCTCATGCACTGAGGTTGTTAAAATCTAGAGATGCGCTGAAAGCAAATCTCAAAGGTGCATTTTATGAGCAATCGTTTAGTGCTAATGACCTGGAAGTAAGTCAAACACTCCTACTGTGGAGAGATGAGTTGAAGATGGCAGGATGGGATTTTAAAGTTAAGAAGGGAATGCCTAAAAGGTTAATGGATCTTGCTAAAACTGAAACATGTTTCGACCAACCTAATAATGGATTTGCTGACCGATTTAATAATGTTCTTTATAAAATAAAGGAAGGAGTAAGGCTTCCTGTGCGGGAGATCACTCATTTAGAACCGTATTCACTTTTACCGGAGCCCTGGAGAAGAATGTTTGATGCACTAAAAAAATCGAACATAGAAATTATTGAATATTCTTTTAATAGGAAAATAGATACAAATACAGATTTAGGAATTTTGCAACAGTATGTCCACTCCGGAACCAAAGAAAAAATAAAGAGAATTCCCAAGACTGATGGTACATTACAAATACTGAGATTTCCAGATGTGCTTTCCGCTGCTGATGGTATAGCAGCAATTCTTTCAGAAGACCCCTTGTATAAACCATTGGTGGTAAATGAGAGTGGCGAACCTTCGTTGTCCTTTGCTCTTTCAAAATTTGGATTGCCTACTTCTGGTCAGAGTATACAAATGATAGTGGATCCGCGTATTCATTTGTTGCGGAGTTTGAAAGTGTGGTTATGGAAACCCAATGAAACGCAAGGTGTTCTCGAATATTTCTTAAGTCCAATCAATATATTTTCTCAAAAACTTTGTAAAAAACTTGCTAAAAATTTCAAAGAAAGCCCTGGATTTGGTAGCGAAGCATGGACGAATAGTATTCGTGACTATCTAGATTCATTGAAACCGGAGGAACGGGATAAGAAAGAAAGAGAAGTGACTGAGCGATTAGAATTTCTGATAACATTTGGAAGAAAGAAAAATGAAAAGTTTAAAGTTGATGAATTAATCAAATTCTATAAGTATGTGTATGTAATATTAACACGGCGATTGCATTTTAGAAAGGAGGATCCTGTTCTGTCTACATTGGAAAGGCTTTGTACTACGTACGCCGAATTTTTAATTATTCTTGAATCTTTACCACAGGATTTAGAAATGAATGAGTTGGACATTGACAAAATAGTAGACTTGGTACTTGCCTCAGTTGTTTTGCCAAACCTGGAAAAGCAAAAAGGAAGTCTTACCGAATTGAATTCGTCGTCACTTCTTGTTGGAGGAGTAAAAGAGTTGTTATGGTTTAATTTCTACGGATCCGCAAGCAGAGCGGCAATTTGGGATCACTGGACAGGATTGGAATTGGATTGGTTAAAGCAGGAAGGTTTACTATATGATGAAGCATCTCAATGTGCGAAAAGACAGTTCTATTTTTTAAGGAATTGGATTAAGTATGTAACTGATAAAGTCATCTTTGTAATACCCAATTTTGTGAACGGAGAAACCCCGCAACCGCATCCGTTCATGCCATACATGGAATCTCTTTTTGAGGATCTTCAATCTATAACATTTAATTATCAAGTTCCTTCTGATGTCAGATTACTTAAAGGGGAGAAATTAAAAATCGTAGAAAAGAGATTGGATCTAATACCTTCCTTTCCTGTTTATTGGAAGATAGGAAATGACAATATACTTTTAAATGAACCTAGAGAATCTGGTGAATCTCACAATAGTCTGATAAAGTTATTGAAGTATCCTTATCAATGGGTATTGGAGTATAAAGCCAAGCTGAAACGCGACAATGTGATAACCTTTGACTCAATGTATAAATATCTTGGAAATCTATCGCATCATTTGTATGAAGAACTATTAACTACCAGTGACATACTGACAATGCCTAAAACCGTTATAGATCAATTGTATGCTCGTCAATTAGAAATAGTTATTTCGGAAAATGGTTTGCGATTATATGAATTCGGACAAGAAAGCTATTTGGCGGCCTTTAAAAATAAACTCTTGTTTAACTTCCATATTTTATTGCAACATATTGTTAGTGGTGGCTGGTCTATCATTGGCTGTGAATTGACAGAGACAAAGGAGATACAAGGGATCTGTATAAATGGTAAATGCGACCTATTACTTCAAAGAAAATACAACGGAGTTAATCAAACATGCGTAATGGATTTGAAATATTCAGGAGCAAATAAATACCGCGGCCTCATGGAAAAAGGAGAGGATCTTCAGTTGGCTATATATTCCAAACTCTTTGAAACAAGTAGCCAAGACTCACCAACTGCATACTATATTATAGAACAAGGATCTTTATTTACGCGGGACATTTCTGCGTTTCCCAATGGGGTTTTGGTTAATAGCCACATTAATAATTCTATATTATACTCACAATTGATTAGAAAGTTGGTTAAAACAATTCTTTACAGGCGTGATGAGATTATGAGCGGCAGTATAGAAGTGGGGGAGGATGTGTTGTGTGAGAAGTTAAATATATTCACTGACTGCGATAATGATTCCCATATATTACCAGAAGTGGTAAAAATGAAAAAGACTAGATCCAAATATAACGATTTCACAACATTTATTGATACGGAATGAAGAAGACGAAGATTAGATTAATTAGTGCGAGCGCTGGAAGTGGTAAGACACATCGTCTGACAGAAGAATTTGCTGCATTTATATCTTCAGTTGGGAACTACAACTTTCATCCATCACAGGTTATTGCTACAACATTTACACGGTTAGCGGCAGGTGAATTGGCGGATAGGGTGCGTCGTAAAATTATTGATGAAGGGGATATTGAAAAAGCATCCGTTATTGACCAGGCGATGATTGGAACAGTCAATAGTATTGGTGGTCAGTTGCTTTCACTATTTGCGTTTGAGGGTGGCTTTTCACCCACATTGCATGTCATTGAAGAGGAAGAAAAAGAATTATTATTTCAGAAAGCACTTTCTCTTGTTTTTAACGATGCGTCTTCCGATGCCTTGGTTCATTTAGAAGCGAAATTTAATCTTCAAGGGGACTTGGCTATTATTCGAAGTTTTATTCAACAGGTTGTCGATTCAGTTAGGATGAATGGCATAGGCGTAGAAAAATTAAACGAATTTAAGGATGATTCTATAAAGGAATACTTGTCCCGGATACCTGATGCGAAAAAAAGTCTTGTGGATATAAGGAAACAGATTGTGGATTTTATCAAGCCATTGAGAAAAATAATTGAGGATCTCAATGATACTACTAATGACACCCAAAAATTACTTAAAGATTTGGAGTTATTTTCTTATCGGATTGATAATGGTCATTCAGTGCCTTGGTCAGACTGGGCAAAATTGGCGAAATCTAAAGTGGGCGCAAAGTCGAGAAAGGATGGAGCTTTTGATCTTATTCAGGAAATTCTGAACAAACATATTGCATTAAAAGAATTTCAACAGGATATTAGGGAATACATATCTTTTGTTTTTGAGAAAGCTGCTGAATGTTTGACTGTCTATGAGAACTTGAAAAAAGAGCGTGGTCTTATTGATTTTACAGATCAGGAGGCGAGTTTACTTAACCTGCTGGACAAGCCTGAAGTGCAAGCCGAGTTTAAAAATAAATTCAAGGTGATTCTTGTGGATGAATTTCAAGATACCAGTCCTCTTCAATTAGCATTGTTTGTGAAAATGGCCAATTTGTTGGAACATGTTATTTGGGTAGGTGACCCGAAGCAGGCTATTTATGGTTTTCGAGGTGGTGATGCTCAATTAATTAATGCTGTTTTGCGGATTTTCGGTAAAATAGATCCTCAGGATATTCTAACTCAATCACGCCGATCACGTCCTGATCTTCTAAATTTGACAAATAGTATTTTCTTGCCGGCATTTAAAAAGGCTGATGATTTATTAACCGAGGAACAAATCATTCTTAAACCTTACCGTAAAGAGCGTAGTGAATATTCTCCTGCTTTTGAATCATGGGGTTTTACATGGAATTCTCCAGGCGGTCAGGTAAATAAAGATAGTCTTGAAAAGTATATAAGTAATCTGGCTGTTAAAATACAGAACTACCTGGAAGACCCTGCAATTAAAATTGAAGAGAAATCATCTGGTGTTTTACGAAATGTAAGACCAGGAGACCTGGCTATATTATGCAAGACCAATAATGAATGCAGGTCAATTGCAAGAATACTAAGGAATCATGGAATACAATCCGTAGTATCCAATTCGGGTCTTTCGCTTACAGCAGAGTGGCGCCTTTTGAAAGCCTGTTTATGTCTGGCGAATGATAAATACGATAGTCTGGCAAGGGCAGAAATATTATTTTTAGTAGAGGAAGGCCATTCAATGCCATCTATTATAGAGGACCGATTATCTTTTCTTTCGCAAGAGCAAATCGAGGGTATAGATTGGAAAGATGACCACCCATGGATTTCCTGGATACTAAAGAATCATGATCAATTCCGGCAACCTGGATTGGAATTGATGATTCGGAAAATATTAAATGGACTCCCAGTTCAAAATCTGGTTATGCAATGGGGCAATGCTGCTCAGCGAACAGCCAACATGCAACAAATTTTAAATTATGCAAATCAATTTGATGCGTATGCCGCAAAACTGGGCTCCCTGGCTGACATAAATGGATTTATTACCTGGTTCGAGCAATTGGTGGAGGATGAAATCGATGAAAGAGGTCTCTTCGTAAGTGACCAGGCGGTAAATATTCTAACGTATCATAGGGCAAAAGGATTGGAATGGCCCGTTGTAATCTTATTTAGTCTCGACAACGAAAACGAACCTGACATCTTCGATAAAATTCGTGTTTTACAAAATACAGAATTGGATCTATCAAGACCGCTTAATGGGAGGGTTTTGCGTTTCTGGCCATGGCCGTATGGGGAGCAACGTGATTTCCCCCCATTTACTGATAAATTTGGGGATGCAAAAGAGTTGAGCATAGTGCAGATTTTACACCAGCAAGAGTCTCTTAGGTTATTTTATGTGGGATGTACCCGTGCAAGAGATTATCTGATTTTCTGTCATAGAACCCACAAAAAGCAGCTTTGGTTGGAGCGGATCCTGCCAGGTGGAGTTAAATCAATTGTTGGAGACGATGATAGACCTGGAATAGTCAATTCAAAATTAGAAGGTTGTTCTATCCGATGTAATGTAAGTGTAAGCTCCTATAGCGATATTGCTCAGACTACTGTGAGCGAAATGTCAACAGTAAATGTTTACAAGGAATACTCCAATACGACATACAGTCCTTACCTCATTAATCCATCCAGTCAACCGCCTCCACCTGAAGCGAAAATTCTGAATCGATTCCAGATTTCTGAACCTTTGGTATTAAATCAGAAAATTGAAGGTGAATCAGCTGAATTCGGGACTTGTTTTCATCAGCTTTATTGTGCCCTTGATCCAGAGATGCCTGCTGTTCAAGCGGTTAAATTAATAAACTCACATTTAGTGACATATGGTTTTGAAAAGTGCATCGATGCAGGTAATTTCTGGAATGGTTTCAGGAAATTTCATACCTTTTTGCAGGAGAAATATTCGCCATTAAGAATGCATAAAGAATGGCCGATGATGCAGGAGAAAGACGGAAGCTTAATCCGTGGAGTTGCTGATCTGGTTCTGGAAACAAAAGATTCCATTTTAATCATAGATTATAAAACGTTTACAGGGCATGAAAGTGAACTCGAGTCAAAAGCGCTTTCTTATGCCGGGCAGCTTTCAACTTATGGCAGTATTTTAAAGGAAACATTTAAGAAGCCGGTAAGTGATTATCTTTATTTTCCTGTGTATGGAAGCCTAATTGAAATTTCGGGTTAATAGTATTTTAAATTGCGGAAGATTAAAAAATTGATTATTCATGGAAACTCAATCATTAAAACAGGTCAGCTTCTTTCAACAAATTGTTGAACAATGCAAAGAACACTTTAAAGAAAAGCTCCTATATGATTCTATTGAAGAAAATGATTTAGGAATGAAAAATCTTTTACTGCAATTTAATTTTTTTCCAAAAGAAAAAAGTGTATTGTATCCTTCATTGGATGGCTCAGTAGGAGTTTATGAATCAATTCCCACAGTTTTGCATGTTTACGTTAACTACGAGAATTTAGCTGATTTCTATTACGTTGGATCAATGAATGAGCAAGGGGCTTATGAGGGTCCAGAACAGTATGGTTCAAAAGCGGAAGGAGAGCAAGAAATTGACATATTCTCATTAATTGTAAATCAACCTGAAGAATTAATCGAATTAGTTAATTATATAAAATCTTTCAATGAAAATAAAAAGCTAACGATAAGCCGGAGCTATAAATTCAAAAAAATTAATACTAAAAATATAATTGATGGAATATACATTTATATTCCAATGCTTTCTGACAAAATGATTGAGTTTGAAAAGATTAAAAAAGAATTTTCAATTTCCGAGTACCACAATATTTATTTTAATCAGTATCCAGATGTTGATCGGCCTGATAATATGTCGCTAGAAGAATATATGCTCAATTATAACAAGGAATGGAGCAAGAAACAGAGTGAGTTCGAAAAAATAAAAAACCTGTTTCTTGGATATGTCGAAGGGGCAGTTAATTCCCCTGGAAGTGGGGATATTTTTATGAACCCATTTATGTTTAATATGAATATATCAGGGTATTTTGAGAGACTTCGAATAGAATTTAATAATGCATTAGTCGACTTGAATAAGTATAAATATGTTTCAGATGGAAATTACAATAAATCAAGAGATCCTTATATATATATTATATTTCGATTAAATTCAAAAACATCATACATTTCATTTTATGATTTTCTGGCAAGTAGTTTAGAAGGCGATAATTTGCGTAATGAGTTGATACAGGAAAATAGGATACCTAATGAAATTGAATATATAGAAAATTTAGCATCAAGTATTCAATATACAATAGAATGCAGACTTTATAAAAATCTGCTTGAAAAAAAAATGAAATCCCTTATTAGAAACAGAGAGAACTATGAATTACAGAGTAGTCTTAGCAAAGTAAGACTAAATTATCTTTCTGATTATTATGAACGCGATCATAAGCTAATAGAAATATATCGTAATCCATTGCCATATATAATTGAAAGTGGATTTCGTAAATTTATTAAATCGAATGAAAATTCTGAGATCTTGAAATATGGTCAACAATTATTAAACACCTTACTTAAATGCAGATTATTCATTCCTCTTGAAGAGTATATATTTGATAAAAAAAATACATTAGAAATAAAAGCAATATTTGACAAGACATACTCCGATAGACCTAACACCGATGGTACTTTAAGCGATAATTACAACGAATTTTGTAAAATAATCGGGCAGACTAATTATGAGTTTAAATGTTTTAATAACTTGTTTAAGAAATTAAGTAATAATGAGGTGTCCAAATCTATTGGCGATCTTATTAAATTTAGAAACCGTTATGCTCATGCTCCTTATGACGATATTAGTTTCATTGCTATGCTTAAAGACCAATTACCTATCCTTATGCCTTATTTTAGAGAAGCTTTCAGTGGTGTAGAATTCATTATTCCAGCTGGTTTCAAAATGGTTAATAATAAGGCAATTCTTAAGGCAAAGAGAATTATGGGTTTTGAATCACAATTTGATACGATTGAAAAGGAAATTGATGTTCAAGATGTGATTAAATACCAATCGGATATATTGTGTGCATATAACGAGAATAATAATGCTGTTGTGACTTTTTCATATTTCTTGAAATTTGAATATTTTGAAACAAAATTTATTGAAATTG